>JBASJP010000406.1:0-7071 GCA_049655345.1 Moraxellaceae bacterium | reverse complement strand
GCTACGCTGTGTGCAGGCAAATGGATGTCGGCGCCCAGCGGGGTATAGGACACCGTATCAAAGTTGGTGACCACTTCACGCAGGGCATCGGTCAGGCGGGTAAAGAAATGCACCGGGTCGGCATCGCGAGGGTCGAGGATCATCACGACAGTACGCCGCTCCGGTAGTTGCCATCGCCATTGCTGGAGGAGGGTGGTCTTGCCGAAGCCGGGGGGGGCAAGCAACAGCGTCAGGGCATAGTCGCCACTGCGGTTCAGCAGGCTCAGCAGTTCTGGACGAGCAATTCTGTTACCCGGCTCGCGGCCGTGGCTTTTCTTGCCAGGCATGGCCATCTCCCTGATTTTTATTGTTTTTATGGATAAACGGTAGCGGGTAGGCGATGAAAAAACAAGCACAGAATCGTTAAGGGGTAAACACGATGTTCCTTTTTCCCCTCCCAAGGGGGGGGGGAGGGCTGTGGCGGGATGTGCATGATTCGCTAGCCGGAGTCCATAGTGCCGGTGCCAGGAGGGTGACCATAATGAACACAAAAAGAACAAGAAAGGCGCTTGGGCTGTCTGCCCTGCTGGCGCTACCGGGTCTGGGGCTTGCGGCTCCGAGCTTTCCCGAACAGGAAAAAGTCTGTAACTACGATGCCACACGTGAGTTCAAGCGCGCATTGTCGGCCACATCATTCCCGACACCGGTCGCCAGCAGCATGCAGGTCAACGGTGTGCAGGTATGGACGGCGGGCTCGGCATCAGTACCCACCATCAAGCCGGGTGACACCATCACCCTGCGCGGGACCGGTTTTGGCCAGGGTACCGATATCGACTTCAGCAAGATCATGATTGGTAACAGTCGTGTGCTGGAAACCGACCTGAGCATGTACAAGCAGTCGCTCGACATCATTGCCCAGGTGAACTACGAAACGAGCAGCACGCACAGTACCTGGCCCAAGGATATCGTCAGCTGGACCAATACCGAGGTCAAGTTCAAGGTGCCGGTGCATGTGAGTGCCGGCCCGATCCAGCTGCAGGTGCAGAAGCGTGTTGGTCGCCTGTCATCACTGACCAAGCCGGGTCAGGCCCATAACGTGATTGATGCCCAGACCAAGCGCATTACCAGTGACTTCTTCACGCACAAGTGTGACGTGGTGTCCGAACTGGGTACTGAAACCAAATCGATTACCCCGATCAAGGTCGCTGTCAGTAATTCCGGCTTGCCCGGTCTGCTGACGCAGGGACGCAAGATTTTCTGGTCCTATGATTTCAATATCGGTCTGGCTCACAAGATGCGCGAGCTCGACTGGGCCAAGATTTTTTCCTACAAGACAACGGACCCGATCACCCGCCAGCCGGCGGACCCGCGCAAGCTGTTTGGTGCCTACAAGACCGTGGCGGGCGAAGTGCCGGCTGAAGCGATCAATGACGTCTATTTTGATCCGTATCCGATGCCCAACCCGATTCCCGGACTGTTGCTGGTGACGCCGCAAAAAACCAAGGGCAACACAAAAAATACGGGGTGGGTTGGCTATCGTACGGCAGAGTCCAGTCATCCCTACAACGGTAATGGAGCCTGGGCAGGTTTTAACTGCGCGTCCTGTCATGGCTATCGCATCAGCTATGAAAAAACGCCGGGCCAGCAGGTCACCAAGGTGGTGCCGGGCTTGCCCAACCCCGAATGGAGCATGAAGTGGACAGTACTGGGTGACAAGACCGGTGCCACCACGGCAACCTTCGACAGTATCGATATCAGCGAAGAGGGGCCTTCCTGGGCGCCAGGCAAGGCTGATATCGACAAGACCACGTTGCTGTACTACATGCCCGCCGGTGCAGGTGAGCACAACATTGTGCGTGGTGCCGGTGAAGGCAGCGAGACCGACAACGATTACCAGTTCTCGCCGATCACGATTCCGAACGTGACCAATTACATGGCGATCCGTCGCTCACTGTCGCACACGGAATCCTATGTCGGGTTTGAAGGCTCCTACATCCACTCCGAAGAGCCGGATGGTGCCATGGGCTCCATGCGTGCCGAGGACCTGAAGGCGCTGACGGCTTACATGACCACGCTGGACGGGGATGACAAGGACCTGCGTAATGTCGGCATTTATCGCTGGCTGAAGGCCAAGGGCAAACTGGGTACCCAGACCGGCAATGCTGCGCTGACCGAAGGCCAGTTTGTACAGAATGGCTGGCAGTCCTATCCCGGTGTTGCCGCGACGGTCAATCAGGGCAAGACGGCCTATACCCGTGATTGTGCAAGCTGCCACAGCGACAAGCTTGGCGCCCACACCAACGAGCGCATGTTCCGTCTGGATCAGGTTGGTCGCTTCTTTGCGCCAACGATCTATCAGAAGGACCAGCAGTCCATTCGTGCCACCTTCCTGCGTGACATGTACTGGGTGCAGTCGCGTGGGCTGCTTTCTGATGGTCACGTCCGCAATATCGAGGATCTGGTAAACCCGGATCGTTGCACGGAAGGTACCGGGCTTTATAACCAGTACTACACCCTGCACTCTGCAGTACGTCCTGAACTGGGATCGCCGGATCAGCCTGCGGCCTGGCCTGATCTTAACCGCAAGGGCGATGTGTTCCGTGTCTACAAGAATGTCGAGTACAGCACCACAGACCCGTCCACCAAGCGCAACCGTTTCATCGAGCGGCACAAGTATTTTGTGACAGTGCCGTGGGATAACGGTCATTACTACTGGGATTACCAGAAGATGCGTCGCGAGTATGGCCCTGCGGAAATGGGTACGGCCCAGCCGATCGGGATGCCGGCTGCACCACACCCATGGTGTGCCGCTAACGGTGGCGATGTTGATGACCTGACGCAGTATGTGCTGACACTCTGAACAGGCCTGCATCGGGAGATGCTTCCTGAGTGATTCATAAAAAAACCTGCCTTCATGGCAGGTTTTTTTTATGTCTGCAAGAAGGCATCATCAGTACAAATCATCATGGCTGGATGGTTGATGCAGAGGTTGAGGGTAGTGATGAAGGTCGGCATGAGTGTTTGTGTTATGTGCGCATGACTACAACGGACGCGTGCGTCATCCACATGATGCCAATGGTGATAAGCATCCAGACGTAGCCAGTGATACAGGGCTGCAGGGGAGGAGAGGAGCGGAGAGAGGGCAGTGTGGTTATCCGGGCGAGATGGGCATCTACAATGGATGTTGCATGAGCAGAAGCGTGGTGCTGCAGTCTCCGGGTGTAATTGTTGTCGGCCGCAAGGGGTTGTGCAGGAGGGCAGAAGCAGGAAAGTGATCCGGGTGCAGGAAATAAATTGGTGTGAGGTTGATTGTTGGTTACGGTTTTTGAGCAATCAGCAATCAGCAATCAGCAATCAGCAATCAGCAATCAGCAATCAGCAATCAGCAATCAGCAATCAGCTGTTGGTATGTTTGCTCCGGGCAAGTGGTAGCGTGATTTCCGGCCCATGAAAAAGCCCCCTTACGGGGGCTTTTTCATGGCATTACACCAGTGTTGTGACTTACTTGTCTTCGCTACGCTGGTGCTTGAAGAACACACCGTTGTCACCGAAGGCAGACACGATCAGCGGGGAGGTCAGTTCCAGTTCGCCAATCTTCTTGGCACTGGCACGACGTTCTTGTGCATAGCGCGTGTTGGTGGACGGGAAGATGGAGGTCTTGATTTCCATCGAGGTGGCGTACACGTCATACAGCTTCGAGCCGGCACCCAGGGTGGCCAGATCGTGACGGAAGTCGTGCGGAGTGGTGGCAAACTTTGTCTTCACTTCCGGACGCGGCACAAAGTAGATCTGTGTCGGAGCCTTTGGTGTCGCCACAGTGGCGCCAGCCTGTGTGACTTCTGCCATGTCGTTCATGATCACGAGTGTCGGCTTGGTGCTGACAGCCGAGAACAGGATGGTGGAACCCAGTTCGTTGGCGTCAGTTGACACATAGTTCGACAGTTCGTTGGCAAAGAAGTTGTAGTTGGTGCCCTGACCCGCCAGCGTGTAAAGCGCAGACACGTTTTCTGACGGCTTGCCGTTCACGAAAGCTTTCCAGGCCAGACCAGGCTGGAACTTGTTGCTTGCCGCCGGGTTTTCGGTGACGGACAGACGCAGCAGGCCGAAGTTGGAGCCCTGGAACAGGCCGGTGTAGCCGTTGGCGGCAACCGGTACAAACTTCACCTTGGCCATGGCAGCATGACGGTGGATCGGCTTGACGTAGTCGGCTGGGGCGACATCAGTACGGGTCTGCACCTTCTTCCAGAGGATGGAGCTGATCAGGCCGCCGGTATCCGTTGCTGCCAGGGCAGGCATGGTGGTCTTGTACTGTGTGCGCTTGGCACCGTTCACCCAGAGGTGATCGGCCTTGGCACTGGCATTCCAGCTTTCGTAGTCAGCTGTCATGTTCAGGCCCCATGGCTTGAAGGCATTTTCCACGCCGGTCAGGCTGAGTGCCAGTTCCGGGTTGTGGCGCTTGATCACGTCCACCATGGTGGTGTTCTCGACCCAGTCATAACCGACCTGTGTGTACACTTCAGGACGGTAGTCCTTGGTGTAGAAGCGGTCGGTCATCAGACGACGTGATGCATTCAGGATGAAGATCTGGAAGGCGGTTTCACCGAAAGCGAAGCCATCCGGACGGGTGGTTTCCGCCATCATGCCGACCATGGTATCGATCTTCTCGATATCGTTGTTGTAGATGCGCTTCAGGTTGGCCAGTGTTGCAGGATCGGTCGTCAGGTCTTCGAACTTCGTGATCGGGTTCAGCTGGATCTGGCGGCGGAACTCGTTGTAACGCGGAACACCACGCTCACGGTCACGAATGATATCGGTCGTTGCCAGGTCGATGTTGCCGACCAGCGGGATATCCAGGTTGCGCAGGAAGTTCGGGTAGTTGTTCAGGGTCAGCGAGCCCGGGTTGGTGATGCCGAAGGAGTACCACATGCGCGACGGGGTTTCCGTGTTCAGCATGGTCTCAGCCTTGCCTTCGCGGGTGTCCGGCAGGGAAACGGTCTTCGTCGGAGTATTCTCGCCAATGTCGTAAACCTGGACATTGTCACGCATCAGCGGGTGCATGCGGTACACGGAAACAAACTCTTCGGTCAGGGTATACGGGACACCATAGTTGTTCGGGTTGGCCGAGCCGACCAGACCGGCAATGGCGTGATCCAGCGTGCCGCTACCGACATTGCCAGCGAGGTTGGAGTCAGCACCGATGATGGTCTTGATGAACGAGTCGGTCTTGGCCAGGTCTTCGTACCACTGGCGTGTTTCTGCCTGGTACTTGTCACGGCCTGAAGCGTTACCGATGAGGCCCCACCAGTTGGCGTACATGGCGCGCTCGGTGACCGGGTTGGCGATCACGGCAGGTGTCCATTCCACTGTGTGGATTTTTGCCATCAGTGCAGAGGTAACCAGACGGGCCTTGTCATACAGCCACTGGTCGGATGCGGTCGGGTACGTCTGCTTCAGCCGGGTGGCAATGGCATTGTGTTCCTTGGTGAAGATCTGATGCAGCATGCTCAGACCAACCCACCAGTTGTCGTTGAAGCCGGTAACCGGCTTGCCGTTCAGGAGTTCGGTCGGCAGGGTGCCATTGGCATTGATCTTCAGCTTGCCGTCAACAAAGGAACGGATCTTGTCGTTCTGGGCCTTGCTGCTGCCATACAGCTGCGAGCCATCCCACCAGTGGGTGTTGTGGTTGCGGTAGGTGTTGATCTTGCCGGCGTCGGCAGCAGAGCGATCCCAGTCCTTCTTGGTGCGACGGACATCGAGATAGCCGGTACCGAGGGCATCACCAGAGGGCAGTGGCACCTTGATGGGGTTGGTGGACTGGTTGGGGCCGTGATCCACCCAGTCATGCACCATGAACTGGATCCAGGAGGCGGCGATGAAGTTCAGGCTGGGGGCCGGCTTGAAGGGGCCACGGGCCATCAGGGTGTTACTGACTTCGCGGGGGTTGGGGCTCAGCAGGCCGGTTGCTTCGGTTTCACCGCCGGCAACGGTCGGGTTGACGTTGCGGCCAAAGCGCACGTAGACCGAGCCTTCAGCCGGGTTTGACAGGATGTTGCAGGTACCGTCTTCGGTACGTGCGGTCAGACTGCGCTGGTCGCAGGTGATGGTGCCGTTGAGTTTCGGATAGTCCTCAAGGTCAAACATGTTTTCGTCGAGGAGGTTGCCGCGCTCTACTGCCAGTGTGATAAGGCCGGCCGCAATACCCAGCGTGCCGAACTTGGTCAGTGCTGGCCAAGTTACCCAAATTGCCATGGTGATGTCCCTCTTCCTTGTTTCTTTCGGATTTTTATTGGGGGTGCTGATGTCATCAGTCGCAGGCAAGTCTAGGGAGTTAGGGTGGGGGGTGCCCCACCCCTTGGAGGGGGGAATTCGTCCGGGTAAGTGTTTATCGGTGACCTGAAAGTCTTTAATTGTGACTTGAGGGATAAAAAAACGGCCGCAAAAGCGGCCGTTTTTCGTGTTGCAGGGTTATTTGCGCAATAACCAGAGAAAAGACTTACATGATTTGCTGGTTCTGCAGCGCCTGGATACGGACTTCCAGTGGCGGGTGCGACATGAACAGCTTGGCCAGGCTGAAGCCTTCCAGCTTGCCGGTAGTGATGGCCAGCGCGGTCATCTCGGCAGGCATCTGGTCAGGCAGTTCATGCTCGGCCTGCAGACGGCGCAGGGCATTGATCATGGACTGCTTGCCGGCCAGTTCGGCACCGGCGATGTCGGCCTTGAACTCGCGGCGACGAGAGAACCACATGACGATGGTGGAGGCGAGAATGCCCAGCACCAGGTCGGCGATCAAGCTGGTCACAAAATAGGCGATGCCGGGGCCATCTTCGTTCTTGAACACAACGCGGTCGACAAAGTTGCCGATGATGCGGGAAAAGAACATGACGAAGGTGTTCACCACGCCCTGGATAAGGGAGAGGGTGACCATGTCGCCGTTGGCCACGTGGCCTATTTCATGACCCAGTACGGCGGCCAGTTCAGCCACCGAGTTCAGGTAGGCGAGGATGCCGCGGGTGATATAGATATAGCCGCCGGGCAGCGCGAAGGCGTTGATCTCGGGCGAGTCGACCACCAGGAACTGGTACTGCAGGCCGG
>JBASJP010000405.1:0-4485 GCA_049655345.1 Moraxellaceae bacterium | reverse complement strand
ACCTCCAGCTTTGGTGTCACCACCCTCCCCGCCGGCATGCACTCCAGCGGCGACGCCCTCACCCACAGCGCCGATCTGGGGCTGTATGAGGCCAAGGCAAAAGGTCGCAACTGCGTCGTCAGCAAGCCGGCCGACCTGCAGGCATCATGACCCGCCTCCACCGGCACACACAGGGCGCGGCATCCTCCGTGCAGTAACGCTATACTGCGCGCCATTGACCACGACCCTGCTGCGGAAGCCTCGTCACACATGATCCAGATCGGCTCAATCAACACCCTGCGCGTGCTTCGCCTTACCGGCCCCGGTGCCTTTCTGGGGCCGCTGGACGACGACACGACCGAGATCCTGTTGCCGGGCAAGCAGGTACCGGCCGACTGCAAGCCTGGCGACGTGCTGGAGGTCTTCGTCCATCACGACAGTGAGGATCGCCCGGTGGCCACCACCCTCAGGCCCATCGCCCAGGTGGGTGACGTGGCGTGGCTGAAAGTGGTCGCCGTTAATGATGCCGGTGCCTTTCTGGACTGGGGTCTGCCCAAGGACCTGCTGCTGCCCTATAACGAGATTCCGCGCGAACAGAAAGACCATCTGGAGCCCGGTCGCTTCGTCATGGTCATGGTTTTCCAGGACGATCAGGGCCGTATTGCGGCCTCCGCCCGGCTGGATGACTTTCTGGCGAAGGAAGGCGGTGGCTTCAACGAAGGTGACGCGGTTGAGGTACTGCTGGCCGACCGCACCGATCTTGGCCTGCGCGTGGTGGTGAACAACCGCTACTGGGGACTGGTACACAACAACGAGATTTTCGGCACCCTGCGCAAGGGCGACCGCCGCACCGGCTGGATCAAGACGCTGCGTAGCGACAACCGTCTGAACATTGCACTCACTGCACCGGGCCCCGGCAAGATTGATACAGCGGCACAGGGCGTGCTCGACAGGATCAACAGTCATGGCGGCTTCATGGCCGTCACCGACAAGAGCCCGCCCGAGGCCATCTACAAACTCTTTGGTGTCAGCAAGAAAGTGTTCAAGCAGGCCATCGGCTCGCTGTACAAGAACCGCCTGATCACGATTGAAAACGCCGGCCTTCGGGTGACTGCAAACCCGCCCGCAAAGAACTGAGGGTCCACCCATGTCACTCAAAGACCAGCTCATGAAAGCCGGCCTGGCCGATGCCAAAAAGGCACGCAAGGCCGTGCACGAAAAACGTCAGGAAGCCAAAGACCCCAACGCCGAGTCCGCCCGGACACTGGCACAACAGGCGCAGGCAGAAAAGGTTGAGCGTGACCGCGAACTGAACCGCGCCCGTGAAGAAGAAAAGGCACAGCGCGCACTGGTCGCCCAGATCCGCCAGCTGACCGAAGCGCACCGTATTGATCGCCATGGCGGCGATGTCGCCTACCAGTTCACCGACAACAAGAAAATCAAAAAGCTGTACGTCACGGCGGCCCAGCAGGATCAGCTGATCCGTGGCCAGATTGCCATCGTGCGCCTTGATGACGGGCACGAACTGGTGCCCACTGTGGTCGCCGAAAAAATCCGGACCCGGGACGAGCACTCGGTAGTACTGCTCAATACACGCCAGGCACCAACCGCCATTGAAGAAGACGACCCCTACGCGGCCTACCAGATTCCTGACGACCTGATGTGGTGATGTTCTTTGTGGCAGACCTGATCCGGTAATGGTCTGGAGCGGGAAGGCCCTGACGGTGACTTACACCACCCAGCTGGCCGGCTTGGCCTGCGCGGCCTGCAACTCCGGCGACAGATACCACCAGCTGTTGCGCCCGTTGCGCTTGACCTCGTACAACGCCTGATCCGCGGCCACCAGCAAGCGTGATGGCGTCATGCGCTCGGAAGGTACGGTGGAAGAGACCCCGATACTGATCGTGACATACCAGCGCTCAAGTCCGTCGGGTTGCGGAATCAGCGCCCGGCGCACGCTGTCGAGCACGTGCTCGGCAATGTTCACTGCCTGCTGATGATCCGTATCCGGGACTATCATCACAAACTCTTCACCACCATAACGCGCCACCAGCTCGCCCGGGCGCCGTGCATGCCCCGCCAGCAGGTTTGCCACCCGCCTCAGGCAGCGGTCACCTTCGGGGTGGCCCAGCTTGTCGTTGTAATGCTTGAAGTTGTCGACATCAATCATGAGGATCGCCAGCGAGCTTTTCTGACGGCCGGCACGACGCCACTCCTGCTCCAGTGTCTCGTCAAAATGACGGCGGTTTGCCAGACCCGTCAGCGCATCCTGACGCGACAGCAAGTCAAGATCATGGGCATAACGCTCGGTTCGCCACTTGGCAATCTGCAACAGGCGTGACTGCAAAAACATTTCACGGTCACGCCGCTCGGCGTAATACACCATGAACATGCCCAGCAGGCTGCTGCCCATATAGGTGCGCAGCAGAATTTCCCAGCTGATGCCATTACCCACCACGGTCGCCAGCACACTGCCGACAAGCCCCCCCATCCAGCCGGCCAGCATGGCATGCTGAAAGCGCAGGCCGACCACGCCATACACCACCACAATCGCGTACATGATGGTGGCCTGGGTCAACAGACCTGCTTGTGGGTCATCCACAACGCCAATGACCGCGACAGAGAGCGTCACTGCAACAAAACTGCACAACCCCATGTAAACATTGAACCAGCGATCAAGCCGGCGCACATGAGACAGCGCGCCGGCCAGCAGAATGACGCCGCCAACCCCGGCATAGAGAACCAGCCAGCCATGGGTGTCCTTGTCCGGCATAAAAACATAAATTCCGGTGCCCAGAAGAGCATAAAGCAGGAACACCAGCACAGAACCATAACGAAACGCTGCTGCCGCACGCTGCTGGAAGTCCAGCGCGTAGGATTTTTCCAGTGCAGGACCAAACGCCAGCGTTAACCGGCGCTCTTCCTGTAGCCGCTCTATTTCGGCCACTTCGCGATCATTAGCGACGACTTCCGCGCGAAGAGCTTCCGTGACTGCCATTGCCCCGATTCCCGTCTGTTGCCAGGCTCAATCCATCTGTTCAGCCTAGATCAGCACGCCGGGTTTCCCATGAAAAACCGTGGCCAGCCGACAGGCGCGGACTATTGGGGGATGGACAGCATGTCACTCCCCCAATCGGGGGGGGGAGTGACAGCAGACTTCAGATCGCAGGGATGGCGACGCCCCCCATCTGTGCAACGACGGCACCATCCGTGATGTAGCCATGCTGCACAAACCAGGCAATCGAATCGCGCAGGGTTTCCTCAATCGGCCGCACCGTCAGGCCCAGCTCACGACGCGCCTTTGACGCATCACCGATCAATCCTTTCTTGGTGACCTCGATTTCCACCGGTGTGGTGAAGGGCGCTTTTTTGGTGATGTTCGCCAGCAGTGTTGCCAGCACGGCGGCCGGCTTCAAGGCATCGGGCGGCAATACAAACAGACGGCGCTTGAGGCCGGTCAGCCGCATGCAACGACGCACAATGTCCTCATGCGTAAAATTCTCGCCGCCAAGGATGTAGCTCTCGCCGGTCCGTCCCTTTTCCAGCGCCAGTACATGTCCCATGGCGCAGTCACGCACATCGATGTAATTGGCCTCGGTGCGTAGTGCCAGCGCCACCGGCGTCCTGAACATTTCCGTGATGATCTTGCCGGTCGGCGTCGGGCCGACATCCCCCGGCCCCACCGGGCAGGCAGGACAAACGATCACCACGTCGAGCCCCTTGCGGGCATAACTCTCGGCCAGTTTGTGCGATTCGTACTTGGTGCGGCTGTAATGCGACTCGGACAAGGCAAACGACGAGCGCTCGGTACAGGCTGTATCCAGCCCCTGACCGGCAAACACGGCAAACGAACTGGTATAGACCACGCGCTTCACACCCTGCTTCACACACTCCTCCAGCACCAGGCGCGAACCATCCACATTCACCCGGTCCATCAGCGACATGTCGGGCAACCACAGCGCATAAATGGCGGCCAGGTGAAATACCACATCACAGCCTTTCACGGCCCGGCTCACGTCCAGCGGATTGAGCAGATCACCAGCCATCAACTCCAACCCGTCCACATCCCGCAAATTGAGCATGTTCTCTTTTGGCAGATGCAGCACCCGCACCTTGGCGGCAGGGTATCGACGGCGGATCACCCTGACGACATTGGAGCCGATAAAGCCGGCTCCGCCGGTCACAAGAATCTGGCGAGGGGACTGGTCAGGGGAAAAAGCAGAGGGCATGGCGGGCATCTTCTTGGAGTTATTGGTTTCCCGAAGATGCCCCAGACAGGCAGTGACCCGCCAGTACCGTACGGCACAAGGCAGATTGACCGGACGAAACGCAGGGCCGGCCGGATCAGCCGAAACGGTGATCCGCTACAAAGGGATTGGTGGCCCGCTCCACGCCCATGGTCGACATCGGACCATGGCCCGGAATGAACCGGACATCATCCCCCAGCGTGAACAGCTGCTCACGAATGGAGTCGATCAGGGTCTGAAAATTCCCGCCGGGAAAGTC
>JBASJP010000404.1:0-2466 GCA_049655345.1 Moraxellaceae bacterium | reverse complement strand
CGCCCAGATCTGGTTGCGCATGCCTGAGCCTCCTTGTGCTGCCTGAAGTATGGCAGCCATGCGATTGCTGACGCCCAGCTTGGCAAAAATGTTCTTGAGATGCCATTTGGTGGTGGATAGAGCCACGCCAATGCGCGCACTGATTTCATTGTTGCTGAGTCCGTTGCGCAACAGTTGCAGTACTTCCTGTTCCTTGGCGGTGAGCAGCGCGTCTTCCCGCCCTTCTGCCTGTGTGGATGGGTTGTCCTGCAACAAGTCCTTGAACATTTCTACGTAAATGGCGGGCAGTGGAAGATTGCCGACCTCGTGGCAGCGCCGGAGGAATGTTCCCAGTCCCGGTGTTTCGTCAAATACTGTCCGGTTGATGCAGATGATGCTGTAGTAGTCGACCATTTTCTTCAGGCGGTGCAATGCTACATTGTCATCACCCATCAGGTGGCGCGTCAGCACCAGATTGGCTTCAATCACTACGGCACGTGAGTTGGCACCGCTTTTTTTCAGGGCGGCCAGGATCACCTCAAGAATGTGTTCTGCTTCTTCAAATCGCTGCTTGCTGCATAACCAGAGTGAGGTGGCGAGTCCGGAACGTTCCCAGCCCTCATCATAGGCCCGTGTACGCCGCCATGTGCCATTGGTCAGGCGCTCCTGCAGCTGGTTGGCTTCGGCGATGCGGTCCATGGCATCCGTGTCGTTATCCGCGTGCGCCTGGCGCAGTTCTTCGTATACCACCTGACTCATGAAGCGGTCGTAATTGCCCATTTGCAGGATGCGCTTGAGTTGCGACAGCAGCCGGGCCGCTCTGGCTTTTTCCTGGCGCAGGCTTAGCAAGCGGGAGAGCGTAAGGTATGTGTAGGCGATGATTTCGGTGGCACAGGACGAGTTGACGAGGGGAACCAGTTCTTCGAGCAGGTTGAGCGAATCCTGTGTCCGGTTCTGTTCATACCGGACGACAGCCGCCGCCGTTGCTGCGTTGATCCATGTTGGTGTATGAGGAAAGTCGCGCAGTTTTTCAAAGTTGTTCTCGGCATTCTGCATGGCCTCGAACATGCGTCCTGTGTTGCGGTCGCAGAGAATCTGGATGAGGTCTGCATAGCTGCACAGGTACTCGTAACCCAGCTGACCAAGTACCACTCGTCCTTGCTCGGTATATTGCATTGCATTGCCGAACTCACCATGCAAAAGGTAGTGATACCCGAGAATGGTCAGTGAAAAGGCACGAATGTCATGGTGCTGGCTGGAGCTGATCAGGATGGCCTGGTCAGTGTTAAGCATGAAATCGGTATCGTGCTGGAAAAGCTGCAGCATCATTTCCAGAAAGATCTGGGTGGATTCGTCAGGCTGGTGCCTGTTTTTCTGCTGCTGCAGTGCGTCAAGGTAATACCGTGCCTGATTGAAGCGTCGCGACAGGATGAGGGCGCTGATGAGTGCAATGAAGAGGTCCCGATCGGTCAGCACTTCTTCGTCTGGCAGGGGGTCCAGCCAGCGGATAATGCTGATGCAGTCACCCTTGCGCGACCAGCGATCACAGCTGGTGCGCAGTATTTCAAGAAACAGTCCGGGCAGTTTGGCCAGTTCGGCGTGCTCCAGTGCCATTTCATCTTCGTTGTGAGACAGCCATTCACGGGCGGCAGCTTCGTGTAGTACCGGAAGGCTGTCCGGAAACTCGATCCGCAGCCGGTTGCGCAGGAAATCCTGGAACAGGGGGTGATAGCGGAACCAGCCCGGGCGCTGTTCGATCATCTGGATAAAAAGTCCTTGCGACATCAGACGATCAATCAGACGGGCAGAGTCCTCGCGTTTCAGTACGGCATCACACAGGGCGGCATCAAACCGCTCAAACAGTGACGAGTACAACAGGAATTCGCGCTGGTCATCCGAAAGTCCGCGCAATACCACGTGGGCAAAATAGTCGACCAGCTCTGGCTGTGAGCCACTGAATGCTGTCAATGCGGCATCCCCGGCACGGGCACAGGCCAGCAAGGCGATTTTCACGCCCGCCATCCAGCCTTCGGTTTGCTGCAGCAACTGACCGATATGCTGGTCATTCGGAGTCTCAAGGCCCATCTCTGCGGCCAGTTCACGAACCAGGGCTGGCGTAAGGCGCATGTCATGCCCGTCAATCAGCAGCAGGCGGTTGGCCAGTTTGAGACGGCTTAGTGAAAAATCCGGGTATTCACGGGTGGCGATGATGAAATGCACATGCGCTGGCAGGTACTCGAGCAAGGCAGAAAAAGCATCCTGGACCAGTTGGTGACGGGCTAGCTGGAAATCATCGAGCACGATGAATAGCTCATCTTCTACTGCCTGAAAGGCTTGCAGCAGTGACTCGGCTACGCTGTGGGCAGGCAAATGAATGTCGGCACCCAGCGGGGTATAGGACACCGTATCAAAGTTGGTGACCACTCCACGCAGGGCATCGGTCAGGTGGGTAAAGAAATGCACCGGGTCGGCATCGCGAGGGTCGAG
>JBASJP010000403.1:0-5353 GCA_049655345.1 Moraxellaceae bacterium | reverse complement strand
GTGCCGAGCGGAGCGCTTCGGAGAAGCCCAGGGTGTCGCGGTGCACTTCACGCTGGTTGACCAGGCACTTCTTGGATTCATGCACGAACTCGATCGGATCCTCGAGGGTGAGGATGTGCTCGTAGCGCGTGTTGTTGATGTAGTCGAGCATGGCAGCCAGTGTGGTGGACTTGCCCGAACCGGTAGGGCCGGTAACCAGCACGATGCCGCGGGCAATGTCCGAGATGTTCTGGAATACCTTGCCCATGCCCAGGTCTTCCATGCTGAGCACCTTGGACGGAATGGTACGGAACACGGCGCCGGCGCCACGGTTCTGGTTGAAGGCATTGACGCGGAAGCGGGCGACACCGGGCACTTCGAAGGAGAAGTCGGTCTCGAGGAATTCTTCAAAGTCCTTGCGCTGCTTGTCGTTCATGATGTCGTAGACAAGGCGGTGGACTTCCTTGTGCTCCATCGGTGGCAGGTTGATGCGGCGCACGTCACCGTCGACACGGATCATGGGGGGCAGACCGGCAGAAAGATGCAGGTCGGACGCACCGTTTTTGGCGCTGAAGGCAAGCAGTTCAGTAATATCCATGGGTACTCCGGGAGGTGCCGGTTTGCGACAATGGTGTTCTTGTTATGGGTGCCCTGGGCTGACAGGCATCCGACAGACGGCAAGCGTCTAACTTAACCCTTGGGTCAGTCCCGTTCAAGGAATCCGAATGACAGATATAGCAGCTCGTCTGGCCGCCGTGCGTGCCCGTATTGATCAGGCGGAAAAAGCGGCCGACCGGACGCCGGGTGGCGTGCGCCTGCTGGCGGTGAGCAAACTGCACCCCGCCGGTGCGGTGCGTGAGGCCCATGCGGCCGGCCAGCAGGCCTTTGGCGAGAATTATGTGCAGGAAGGACTGGCCAAGATGGCCGAGCTGGCCGGCCTGCCGCTGGAGTGGCACCTGATCGGTCCCCTGCAAAGCAACAAGACCCGCGAAGCGGCAGAGCACTTTGACTGGGTGCAGTCGGTCGACCGCGAGAAGATCGCCCGGCGTCTGAGCGAGCAGCGCCCGGCGCAGCTGCCGCCCCTGCAGGTCTGCCTGCAGGTGAACATTGACGATGAGGCCAGCAAGGCGGGGTGTTCGCTGGCCGAGCTGCCGGTGCTGGTGCGCGCGGTGCTGGAGCTGCCGCGCCTGCAATTGCGTGGCCTGATGTGCATTCCGCGCGCCGGTAATACGGCGGCGCTGGCCGCACTTGCCAAGACACGGCAGGATTTACTCGCTAGTATTCCCGGTCTTGAGGCGGCCACCTTCGATACCTTGTCCATGGGGATGTCGGATGACCTGGAGGCAGCCGTGGCAGCCGGCAGCACCATGGTACGGGTCGGCTCGGCGATTTTCGGTGCGCGCCCCGCAGGGGCCGGACCTGCCTGATTATTTCTTGCTGCATGATGTGAAGTGAAGTGATGACAACCAGAATCGGATTCATCGGGGCCGGCAACATGGCCTCGGCCCTCGCCGGCGGCTTGCTGGCCCGTGGCTGGCGTGCTGCCGACATTTCCCTGTCTGATGCCTACCCGGACGCTCTGGTGCAGCATGCGCAGCGCGGCCTCTTCACCACGACCGATAACCGCGCCCTGGTCGAACGTTCCGATGTGCTGGTTCTGGCGGTGAAGCCGCAGGTCATGGCCGAGGTGCTCAAGCCGCTGGCCGACATCGTGCAGGCACGTCAGCCGCTCATCATTTCCATTGCCGCCGGCATTCCCGGGGCGAGTCTGGAGCGCTGGCTGGGTGGTCCGCTGCCCGTGGTGCGCGCCATGCCCAATACACCGGCCCTGGTGCAGACCGGCGCCACCGGCCTGTTTGCCAATACCCGTGTCAGTGCCGCCCAGCGCGCCAGTGCCGAAAGCATTCTGGGTGCCGTCGGGATTGCCCTGTGGGTGGACAGCGAGCACCTGATTGATGCCGTCACCGCCGTGTCCGGCTCGGGGCCTGCCTACTTCTTTTATGTCATGGAAGCCATGATGATGGCCGGCCGCGATCTGGGTCTGGATGAAAAGACCGCTCGTGCGCTCACAATGCAGACGGCGCTGGGTGCAGCGCAGATGGCGATCACGGCGGATGTCGGCCCGGACGAGCTGCGTCGGCGCGTGACGTCACCGGGCGGTACCACGGAACGTGCCATCGCCACGTTTGACGAGGCCGGCCTGCGCGATATTTTTGCCCGGGCGCTGGCGGCCTGTGCGGCCCGCGGTGGCGAGCTGGCGACGCAACTTGGTCAGGCGGAGTAAACAGGACGAATGAATCCCTTGCAGGAAATTGCCCGGCTGTTGCTGAACACGGGCGTCGATCTTTATATCTTCGTGCTCTGGATGCGCTTTCTGCTGCAGGCGCTCGGGGCGGATTTTTATAACCCCATCAGCCAGTTTGTGGTGCATGCCACGTCCCGCCTGGTCGATCCGCTGGACCGTCTGTTTGCGCGCAAGCAGCCCCCGGCCGGCGTCATCAACATGCGTCGCTACCGGCCAAGCCGCTGGAGCATCGGTGCGCTGATCCTGATCGTGCTGCTCAAACTGCTGCAGATCACCGCCGTCAGCCTGCTCATATACGGGCAGCAGCCGCCGGCCGTATTGCTGGGTTTTGTCACCCTGCTCAATTTCCCGTCTGGCGGCGATGCCATTTTCGCCCTCAGCGGCCTGTTGCCGCTGGTACTCACCTTTTATCTGTGGATGATCATTGCCGGCGCCATCCTGTCGTGGGTAGCGCCGCAAAGCCCGGCAGTACACCTGATTTTCCAGGTGACCGAGCCATTGCTGGCACCGTGTCGTCGTCTGTTGCCCAATATGGGCGGGTTTGACCTCTCACCCATCATTGCGATTCTCGGCATCCAGATTGCCGAGATACTCTTGCGGTCCTCGGCAGGCAAGCTTGCCGTGCTGCTGGGCGTATGACGGCGCCGGCCAATCCGCCGGTGCGTTTTGACGGGAATGACCTGGTGCTGATCGTGCATGCCCAGCCCGGCGCAAGGCAGAGCGGCTTTGCCGGTGCTCACGGGGATGCCGTCAAGATCAGGCTGGCGGCGCCGCCACTGGACGGGCGCGCCAACAAGGAGTTGTGCCGGTTTCTGGCCGAGGCGTGCAAGGTGGCGCCATCGGCGGTAGAGATTACGAGCGGGGAGGGGGCACGCGCCAAGCGTGTGCGGGTCAGGCAGCCAAAAGAGTTGCCGGCCGCCCTGCGCGAGTTGACTGGTTTTTCACCGGACCCCTGAGGGTACCGGTGACTCAAGTACAGGAGTGCACATGGCGGCCATCGACAAGGATCAGCTTTCACGGCAGGTCGAGGCTTTTACTGCCTGGAAGCAGGCAATCGCGCGGGAGATCGCGCGCTATCGCGGCTGGCTCAACAATCAGGGGCTGAATAACCGCGACGTGGATGACCGCCTGGCGACGGCGCTCAAGACCCTGCGGTTTGACCGCATCCTGCTGGCCTTTGTCGGCGAGTTCTCGCGCGGCAAGTCCGAGCTCATCAATGCCATCCTGGGCAAACATTACGGGCAGCGCCTGCTGCCGACCCGCATCGGCCGCACCACCATGTGCCCCACCGAGCTGTTCTACGATGCCAGTGCCACCGGGGCCTACATCAAGCTGCTGCCCATCCAGACCCGTGGCGACAACATCCCGCTCAGCACCTACAAGCGCCAGCTTGAACACTGGGTGCACCTCACCATCAATCTTGATGACCCGGCGGCGCTGAAGAAAACCTTCACCGAAGTGGCACAGACCCGTGAGGTTTCGCTGGAAGTGGCCTCCGAGCTCGGCTTTCAGGTGGAGTATCTGGAGCCCTCGCTGTCCAAACCGGGCCATGTCCATATTCCCGCCTGGCGGCATGCCCTGATCAACATGGACCACCCCCTGCTGCGTCAGGGCCTGGCCATCATTGATACGCCCGGCCTTAATGCGCTTGGCTCCGAGCCCGAGCTCACCCTGTCCCTGCTGCCGGATGCACAGGCACTGGTGTTTGTGCTGTCGGCCGACTCGGGGGTAACCGCCAGCGACTTTGCCATCTGGAACAGTCACGTGAAGGAGATTGCCCAGCGTCGCGGCGCGGCCCTGTATGCCGTGCTGAACAAGATTGACCTGCTCTGGGATGATGACGAAGAGCCGGAAGAGGCAGACGAGTCCGTCAACCGTCTGGCCCGTCTCACTGCCAAGCAGCTGCATCTGTCGCCCGACAATGTACTGCCGCTGTCCGCCAAGCAGGGCCTCAAGGCCCGCATGCACAACAATCCGGAGCTGCTCGCACGCAGCCGCCTGGAAACGCTTGAGGGTGCGCTGGCGCGTTCGGTGGTGAATGCCAAGGAGGCTGCGCTCAAGACCACGCTGGTGCGCGAGCTGACTGACATGGTGGAGGCCAGCCGGCAGGCCGTGCTGGCCCAGCGTGTGCGTCTGGAGGCCGAGGAGCGTGTGCAGGCCAGTGGGCATCGTGATGCCGAGCATGAGCTGGTGCTGCTCACCCGTGCAGCCCAGCAGGAGCAGGTGTCCTACAACAAGCGTCTGGTGTTCCTGCAGCAAAGCCGCAAGTTGCTGGAGCAGCAATTGCCGCGTCTGGTGTCGACACTGGCAGCAACCCGGCTGGAGGCACACTTTGTGCGCGCACGTGAGCAGGTAGCCTCTAACCGCATGGGGATGGGCGTGCCCAATGCCGTTACCGGATTTTTCCAGGGGGTGAGAACCGATCTGGGCCTGTTCCGGCAAGAGGTGGAGACAACACAGCTGCTCGTGCAGAAACTGTACGAGCGCTACTCGATGGAAACCGGCGCAGCGGCACCACCGGTGCCACGAATGGATGCCAGCCACTATCTGCGGGAGCTTGAGGATCTGGAGGTGCAGGCCGGCCCTTACAAGAACCGGCTGGGCAACCTGCTGACCAGCCAGCAGAAGGTGTTTGACCGCTTTTTCGAGACCATCGCCCGCGAGGCGGCACTGGTGCACGAGCGTGCCCGTCTGGACGGCGAGCGCTGGAGCAAGCAATCGCTGGCGCCGCTGATCCAGCAGGCACTGGAGTCGCGCAAGCGGCTGGAGGCGCAAATGGCCAAGCTGGAAAAGATGCGCGCTCTGGGGGGAAGCACGACAGACAAGCCCGGTGAGGGACTCACCGAGCAGCGTGAAGCACTGCGCGAACAACAAACCCTGCTGGAAGACATTCTCGGGCGCATCAAGGATCCGGCGCTCACCTGAATGCCATCGCGGCCGGAGATGAGGCTTTGGCTTCTCTCTCCGGCCGCCCCCCGATACACTTGCGGGCCCGGAGTCTGATTTCTCACCATGCCTGCTGTCATTCCTGCCGATTCTGTTGGTCTGGTTACCCCGCAGACCGTTCAT
>JBASJP010000402.1:0-7777 GCA_049655345.1 Moraxellaceae bacterium | reverse complement strand
GGCTTTTTGGTAACGGCCTGCTGATGCATGACTGACAATTCATGATGACCCCTACCAATAATCATCAACTCCATTGATGATATGCGCCCTCTCACTGCGTAATTTGCCTGCCCTCTCCCCAACTGCGCTCCTGAAACTCCCAAGGACTGGAAAACATGACAACCACCATGCTTCGCGTCGCCGTGCTCGGCATTACCCTGTTCAGCCTGGCGGGATGCGGCTCGCTACGTCCAGACAGCTCGCGCTCCATGCGTCTTAACGAGATTCTCTCACCGGTCAAGGACTCACTGGTGGCAGAAGAGAAGAAGCCATTGATCTTTCCAACAATGGTCACCATTCTGATGATCCCCGGAAACAGATCGGAAATGGTTCCGGAATCCACTCTTCGTATCGCAGCGGAGACGCTTAAAAAAGAGCTCCTGAAAAACGATAAATATGTGAATGGTGTTTCCATCATTAGTTCGGATGACACCCGAGAGAAAATAACACTTGATACGATCCGCAACCTCTATGGGTCAGACATCGTCGTTGTGGTTTCCTACCAGCAGGATCAGAGAAAAACACAAAATACGGTTGGCGCTCTGCTGGATATTGCTATTGCCCCCATCTTTCTGGTGCCATCTGTAAAAATGACGACATCAACCATCATTGATGGAAAGATCATTCATATCCCCAGCAATGCCATCATTTTCAGATCCAGCGGCATTGATGAGACAGCCAGCCGGAGAACCCGCTACTCCGTCGAAAGCAGTCAGGCCACTGAAGAGTCCATCCAGAGCTTTATTGCCGCCACCAGCCAACTCGGCATGAACATCAGCAAAAAGCTTGAGCAACTGAACGCTTTCGACATAAAGAATGCAGTCTCGGTAAATACCTTCATTACCGAGAGCGAAACCGCATCCAGCCCAACCACGCTCCCTGCCACTGCCAGCCGAACAGTCACGCAGTCAGAACCGACAGAGCCCGTCGACAACTGGAAAAGGGTAGACAACTACAAGCGTTCTGGCGGTGGTGCATTCGGATGGCTGGAAATCTCCATCCTTGGGCTTCTGGCGTTTTGTTCAAGAAATAAGAAATACTTCAAACGGGGATAACCCGAGTGTGTGGATTTCCTGAGCAGGGAAATCCACACACTTCCCTACCCCACCAGCTGTTTGCGCAGGCGTTTGACGCCGCGCCACACCAGCAACACACAGACCGGCACCGAAACGCCCACCCACAGCTCGGGGTAATGCAGCACGCCCATTTCGTGCAGTGACCCGGCCATGTATTTGACCAGCCCCACCATGTAGTAACTGATGGCCACTACCGACAGGCCTTCGACGGCCTGCTGCAATTGCAGCTGCATCTGGCTGCGGTTGTTCATGGACTGCAGCAGGTCCTGGTTTTGCGCTTCCAGCGTGAGGTCTACGCGGGTGCGTAACAGTTCGCTGGCGCGATCAATGCGGCGTGACAGGTTATCCAGCTGGCCAGAGACGGCCTCGCAGGTACGGAAGGCCGGCGTAAGGCGGCGCGGCAAAAACTCGTTGAAGGTTTGCATGCCGGGCTCTTCCTGCTCGCGCAATTCTTCCAGACGACTGAGCACCAGTTCGTAATAGGCGCGGGCAGCAGAAAAACGGAAGTTGGTGTCCGAGCGCAGGTGCTCGATGCGTGCGGCCAGCGTGGACAACTGCCCGAGCAGGCGGCGCTCGTCATCCAGCCCGCGAATCGCATTGATCTGTTCGTTGATGGTGGCCAGTTGCTGGTCCATGTCGGCAATACCGGGAGCAATGCTGCGCGCCATGGGAAACGCGAGCAGCACCATCATGCGATAGGTTTCCAGCTCCAGCAGGCGGCGCACCAGCCGGCCCAGCTGGCAGGGATTAAGCTCCTTGTTCAGCACCAGAGTGCGGCCAAGCCCGTCGTTGTGAATGCGGTAGGCGGTCCACAGGCGTGCCTTGCGGTCGATCACCCACGAACTGATCAGGCGATGCCCTTCAAAATGCTGGCGCAGCGCATCGGTGCCGGGGGATGGCTCCGGCATGGCGGTGATCTCGATATGCAGGCCGCTGATCACCTCGCCCGGCAGCTCGGCCAGCCAGCCCGGCGGCAATAGCGACAGTGCCGTGCGCTGGAACGGTTCGGGACCGTCCACGCGATGGATAAACGTGTAGGTGGAAAACTCGGTATGCCGCTCCCAGCGCAGCTCGAATCCGCCAAAGTTCTGGTAGTAGCAGGACGAGCCTGATGCCGGCGGCAGGATGGAATAGCGCTCGCACAGGGTCTGGATATGCCGGTATTCGGCGGCGACATCCTTGCCACCATGCAGCAGGGCCACCTGCGACACCCGCGAGCCCTGCTCCAGCACGGGAAAAGGCCGTGTGTGCAGCTCGTTGAACAGGCGGTCGCGGTCAGCATGAATGGGCAGCAGGCGTGCAGGCTCTGCCGGAGACGGCGACTGGGCAGATGTGGCCATGGCGGCCGTAGGGGCCGGGGGAACAAATACCGTCACGCACATCTCCGGGGGCAGGCAAAAACAGCGCAAATCCTAGCATGATGCTCGGGATTTACGGGAAACCTGATGGTCAGTCGGGTGGGCAACTAATGCAGGGGCAGGATGCCTTCGTCTTTGGCAAAAAATTCCCCTATCCTCAGGTGTCATGGACACGCAGGACAGCAGGATGTTCACCCCACGGACAATTGAAAGTGACCCCGCCTGGCAGGATGCCGATGGCATCAAGCTCTACACCATTTCCGCCCATGCCCGAGCGGTGGATCGCCATCTGTTCGAAGATCGCCTGCAGCAGGTAAAAGCGGCCCGCCACATCGACTGGGCCAACACCCCGGCCTTTGCCATCCTGCATGACGGTGCCGGCTGCCTGTACCTGATTCTGGCCTGGTGGGGCAACGACAACGAACTGTTCACCTCGGTCTCTGTGCTGACGTCCGATGGCTGGATGGAAGACCCTGCCCGTTATTCGTTCTGCCTGTTTGATCTGGAAGTATTCTGGGCCGAGCGCAACTTCTTTATTGAGCACCTGTACTGTTCAACACCCGACATTGACCGTTATCGTCAGGCACGACTCTGACCAACCCTGAACCAGGAGCACCCTGTGGCCAACCCCATGGAAGGAAACTCGTCACTCGCCGTTCTCATTGATGCCGATAATGCCAACCCGGCAATCATCGAGGGACTTCTGGCAGAAATTGCCCGGCTGGGTGTCGCCAGCGTCAAACGCATTTATGGCGACTGGACAACACCCAATCTGGGCCAGTGGAAGCAAACCCTGCTGGAGCACTCCATCCAGCCCATCCAGCAGTTTCGTTACACCACCGGCAAGAATGCGACCGACAGTGCCATGATCATTGATGCGATGGATCTGCTGTACATGGGACACTTTGCCGGTTTCTGCCTGGTCTCCAGTGACAGTGACTTCACTCGTCTGGCCTCGCGCATACGTGAGTCCGGCCGCAGTGTGTACGGCTTTGGTGAGAAAAAAACGCCGCGCCCGTTTGTATCTGCCTGCGACCGATTCATTTACACCGAAGTTTTTTCCAAGAAACCGGAGGGCGAACAAGGCACAACCCTCAAGCAGAAATCCGACAAGGAACTGCGTGGTGACACTGCCCTCATCAATCATCTCCGCAGTGCCATCGATGCCGCCTCCGATGATACCGGCTGGGCCCATCTGGGACCGGTTGGCAGCTTCATGAGCAAGACCGCCAACGACTTTGATCCTCGCAACTATGGCTATGCCAAACTGAGCGGGCTGCTCAATGCCATTGGTCTTTTTGAAACCGATCGGCGCGGCAACATGATCTTTGTTCGGGAAAAGCAGAAAAGCGCCAAGGGAAAAGACACACCCAGCTGATCACGGAGGAACCCACAATGGCCACGCAAATTTACGTCAACCTGCCGGTGAAGGATCTCAATCGCTCCATCGGGTTCTTCAGCAGCCTTGGCTACAGCTTTAACGAACAGTTCACCAACGAGAACGCCACCTGCATGATCGTATCGGAGAACATCTATGTGATGCTGCTGGTGGAGCCGTTTTTCCAGACCTTTACCAGCAAGACCATCTGCGATGCCACCAAACAGGTTGAGGTACTGATCTGCCTGTCGTGCGAAAGCCGTGCTGCCGTGGATGACATGGTGGCAAAGGCAGAAGCAGCCGGTGGCACTGTTCCTTTGCCACCCAAGGATCACGGCTTTATGTACGAACATCGCTATCAGGACCTTGATGGACACATATGGGAACTGGTATTCATGCAGCCGGAAACTGCCCCAAGCTGATACACGGGTGGTTTTCTGTACGACATTATAAAAAATCGCCCTATTGGCGACATTGAAGAGTCGGATACCGGCCTTGGTATCCAGATGAAATTCCCGGTGTCGAACACCGTGGCAATTGAAGTGGCGCTTACCCGCTTTAGCGACAACTTTGCCGATTCTGGTGTGGCGCTTGACCAGGAACTCACCTCGCTGGGAGTTTCTGCCCTGGTCCAGGCCCCGATTGCGGCGTCAACCAATGCCTACTTTCTCGGCGGCTTCAATTACAACCAGATCGATGTGGATGTAACCGTTGCTCCGGGCGTATTCCCTCCGGGAGTCACCTCTTCGATGGATGTTGATGATGCCATGGGCGTGCATATCGGCATCGGGCTTGACCACAAGCTGAACAATAACGTTGGGGTTTTTGCCGAGTACCGCTACACCATGCTTGATCTTGAAGGCGAAATTACGGCAACCAACGGCATCATTGCCATCTCGCAGCCCGTTGAAGGCGACTACGATTTTGGTCTGCTCAAGGCCGGCATCAACTTCAGCTTCTGATCTCACAAGACCAGGCGATGAAGTGCATCTTTCTGGCATGCATGAACCCGGGCTATACGGTGGCCGAATACGCCGATGCCTGGGTGTGTGCCAGCAAGATCATCCGGCAATCAACTGGCGCCACCTGAAAAACGGCACTAAAAAACAGGCATAAAAAAAGGGCGCTGAACAAGCGCCCTTTTCACGTCACCTCATGTTCCGCTTTTATCAGCGCCCGGCAAGAAACCGCTCGATCACTTCAATGTCCAGATGATCGCCAATATCCTTGCCGTAAAAAGCGGTGCGGATAATGCCGTTTTCATCAATCAGGAACTCGGCCGGCACCTGGTTGACTTCGCCCTCCATCTTGCCGGGCAAAAAACCCTTGGCGGTAGCGGCAGCCACATCCTTCAAACGCGCCGCTGACTTGGCAAACGCCAGCCATGATGTTTCTGCACCATAGGCCTTGTAGAGCGTGCGTGCCGGATCGGGGATGACCGGAAACTCTTCCACCTTGCCCACCGCGTATTCCTGAATGCTTTCAACCGGCGACTGGAACACGGCCATCAGGTCCAGGCCCTGCTGCTGCCAGTCTGCGGCCTTCTGACGCATGGCGTGAACACGCAGGTTGCAGAACGGGCAGGAGGCATAGCGGTAAAACGACAGATGCAGCTTGCGGCCACGGTAATCCGACAGTGACCGGGTCTGGCCGTAAAGGTCGGTAACAGAGAAGTCTGGGGCGGCGGTGCCGACGGACAAGCGCATGGGAGGCTCCTGCGAGTGATTGTGCCCTGATACTATTTTATAATTCGACAACTATCAAACTGTTGTCAACCGATCAATCCGTGCAAAGCCTGATGCCTGTCATACCGGCAGCTACCAAAGGGGCTATCCTCAGGGTTCAGTTATCATTCAACCGGAGCCCTTGATGAGCGACATCAAACAGGAAACCCTGACCCTGCAGCAGGTGCAGGACTATCGCTGCACGGTGAACTTTGGTGAGGGCATTCCTGCACTGACTGCCGACGAGCCTCCACCCCTTGGCACCAGTCAGGGGCCCAGCCCGGTGCAACTGCTGCTGGCGGCCGTGGCCAACTGCCTGACCGACAGCCTGTTGTTTGCCCTGCGCAAGTTCAAGCAGGATGCCGAACCGCTCAGCTGCAAGGCAACCGCAAACGTTGGCCGCAACGAGGATAACCGTCTGCGGGTGCTGTCGATTGATGCGGAGCTGACGCTGGGCAAGGACGGCGCAGGCGTGGAACACCTGGAGCGCATCCTCAGCCAGTTTGAAGGCTTCTGCACCGTCACGCGCAGTGTGGCGCTGGGAATACCGGTACACCTCACCGTGAAAAATGTGGACGGTACTGTTCTCAAGCAACCGGCCTGATCACCCCGCTGAAACACGCACCGGAGTGGCCACGGTCACTCCGGCCTCAACACAGTCATGCACAACCACGCACACCCCCATCCATGCGCCCTGCCACAGTCATGCGCCGGCGTCATCCCGACCTTGGTCTAAGATCAACCCAGCACAATTACGGCTAGAGTCAGAATCAAAACAGGATGACTGCCATGCCCCCCACCTCGCAGCGGGTGAGCGGTTCCAACATACGCGCCCTGATGGAATTTCTGCGCCACTACGCGCCCTTCAGCCACATGGAGGCGGCCCACCTTGCCCTGTTCGTGGAAACCAGCGAGCTGCATTACTTTGCCGATGGCGAGGTAGTGATACGGCCGGAGGACGGGCCCGCCGAGCGCTTCTTTGTTGTAAAGCAGGGGCGCATCCGTGGCGAACGCCCCTCTGCCCGCGACCAGCAATCCCGGACCGGCGTAGAACCCAAAGAGGAACCCGGCATCGAGATAACTTTCGAAATAACCCAGGGCGAATGCTTTCCTCTGGCCGCCCTGATCGGCGAGCGTCCGACCCGCACGTTGCACCGCGCCGTGGGCGACACTTTCTGCCTTAGTCTCGACCGCAAGATGTTCGTGCAGCTGTTCACCATCAGCGATGTGTTTCGCGACTATTGTCTGCGCGGCGTGAGCAGCCTGCTGGATCAGGTTAACCGCAGCATCCGCCAGCAGGCGCAACAAACCGTGGGCGATGAAGCCAGCCTGGACACGCCGCTGTCGCGCTATGCCCTGCGCAATCCGGTGGTGTGCTCGCCGGATACGCCGGTGCAGAAAGCCGTGCTGCGCATGCACGAGGCGAATGTGGGCTCGATCATCATCACCGACGACCATCGTCATCCCATCGGCATTTTCACCTTGCGCGACTTGCGTGCACTGATTGCCGGCAATGCGGCGCTGGATGCCCCCATCCAGACGGTGATGACACAACACCCGCTGTGCCTGTCGCCGGATGACACCACGTTTGATGCGGCACTGGTGATGGCGGCGCATCACTTTGCCCATGTCTGCCTGACCAACCCCGAGCGAGAACTGGTGGGCGTGGTGTCCGAACGCGACCTGTTTGCGCTGCAGAAAGTCAGCCTGGTGCACCTCACCCGCACCATCGCCACAGCGCCCGAACTGCACACGCTGGTGGCCCTGCGCGAAGACATCCAGCAGCTGGTTGATTCCATGCTGGCGCGTGGCGCGGCGGCACGACAAATCCTGCGCGTGATCACCAGCCTGAATGACTGCACCGTGAAGCGGGTGATCGAACTGAATCTGGCGCGACATGATCCCGGCGTGGCGTTTACATGGCTCAGTTTTGGCAGCGAGGCGCGGCAGGAGCAAACGCTGTACACGGACCAGGACAATGCCATCCTGTTTGCCGTACCGGAGGGCATGACGCCCGCCGCCATGCGTGAAAAGCTGCTGCCGTTTGCCAAACGTGTCAATGAAGACCTGGCCGCCTGCGGCTTTACGCTGTGCAAGGGCAACATCATGGCCAGCAATCCCGAGCTTTGCCTGAGCCTTGGCGAATGGGAGGACTGGTACCGTCATTTCACCGAGGCATGGACGCCGCAGAATCTGGTGCAC
>JBASJP010000401.1:0-1784 GCA_049655345.1 Moraxellaceae bacterium | reverse complement strand
CATTGATGGCGACAAGGGCATCCTCCTGCACCGCGGCTTTCCGATTGACCAGCTGGCTGAAAAGTCCGACTACCTGGAAACCTGCTACCTGTTGCTGAATGGCGAGCTGCCAAACCCCGAGCAGAAGAAGGACTTCGTCAACCGTGTTACCCAGCACACCATGGTTCACGAGCAACTCCAGTTCTTCTATCGCGGCTTCCGTCGTGATGCCCACCCGATGGCCGTCATGTGTGGTGTGGTTGGCGCCCTTTCCGCCTTCTATCACGACAATCTGGACATCAATAACCCGGAACACCGTCGTATTGCGGCCATTCGCCTGATCGCCAAAATGCCGACCATCGCGGCCATGAGCTACAAGTACAATGCCGGCCAGCCTTTCGTGTACCCACGTAACGACCTGGGTTATGCCGAAAACTTCCTGCACATGATGTTTGCCACCCCTTGCGAGGACTACAAGGTGAACCCGGTGCTGGCCAAGGCCATGGACCGCATCTTCATCCTCCATGCGGACCACGAGCAGAACGCCTCCACTTCGACCGTGCGTTTGACCGGTTCGACGGGCGCCAACCCCTATGCCTGTATCGCAGCCGGCATTGCCGCACTGTGGGGCCCGGCTCATGGCGGCGCCAACGAAGCCGTGCTGAAGATGCTGGATGAGATCGGCTCGGTGGAAAACCTGGACAAGTTCCTGGCCAAGGCCAAGGACAAGAACGATCCGTTCAAGCTGATGGGTTTCGGTCACCGCGTGTACAAGAACTTTGACCCGCGTGCCAAGGTAATGAAGCAGACCTGTGACGAAGTACTGGCGGCGCTCGGCATCAACGATCCGCAGCTTGAGCTCGCCATGAAGCTGGAAGAGGCTGCCCGTAACGATCCGTACTTCGTTGAGCGCAAGCTTTACCCGAACGTGGACTTCTACTCAGGCATCATCCTGAAGGCAATCGGTATCCCGACCTCCATGTTCACGGTGATTTTTGCGCTGGCACGTACCGTCGGCTGGATCTCGCACTGGATGGAAATGCACAACGCACCGTACAAGATCGGCCGTCCGCGCCAGCTGTACACAGGCTACACGCAGCGTGACTTTGTTCCCGTGGACAAGCGCTGAGACCTTGGTAGCAATAAAAAAGGCCGCTTATGCGGCCTTTTTTATTGCCGTTTTCAACTCAACTTACTGAACTTAAAGTTACGTCTTAAATAATCCAAAGGCATGCACGCATGACATCTCTCGCATTTATCGGACTCGGCACCATGGGTTACCCCATGGCCGGGCACCTTGCACGCAAGGGCTTCAAGATCACCGTGTTCAACCGGACAACTGAAAAAGCCCTCCGGTGGTGCTCGGAGTTCGGAGGTCAATACGCAGACAGCCCTGCGCAGGCGGCAAAAAATGCCGACATCATTCTGACCTGTGTTGGCAATGACGATGATCTGCGCGCCGTTGTACTGGGCCCGAACGGCATCGCACTTGCGCTTAAGGCAGGCGCCTTGCTGATTGATCACTCAACCGTTTCTGCCGAAGTATCACGTGAAATCGCAGGACACCTTGCCAGCATGAATGCCGGATTTGTAGATGCGCCGGTATCAGGAGGACAACAAGGTGCCCAGAACGGACAACTGACCATCATGTGTGGTGGCACCGTCCCTGAGGTTGAACGGGCAAGCAGCGTCATCAGTACCTATGCACGGGCGATCACGCATATTGGCCCCATTGGCTCCGGTCAACTGGCCAAAATGGTGAACCAGATATGTGTCGCCGGGCTTGTTCAAGCGCTGTCGGAGGG
>JBASJP010000400.1:0-3841 GCA_049655345.1 Moraxellaceae bacterium | reverse complement strand
GGGCCACGCCGCATGTGACACGCTCATGCTGCCGTTCAGGTGCACGCGCTGCACAATGTCCCAGTCGGCCTGCGTCATTTTCTGAAAGCTGACGTCACGCAGGATGCCCGCGTTGTTGATGACGATGTCGACAGTGCCGAAAGCGTCGAGCGCAGTCTGCACAATACCGACACCATTCTCCACCGAGTCGTAGTTGGCCACCGCTTCGCCACCCATGGCGCGGATTTCTTCCACCACACGGTCGGCCGCCGACGACGACTTTCCGTCGCCATGTGCACTGCCGCCAAGATCGTTCACCACCACTTTCGCACCGCGCGCAGCAAGGGTGAGCGCATGTGAGCGCCCGAGACCGCCACCGGCGCCGGTGACAATGGCCACACGGCCATCAAAACGAAGTTCTGTCATTTTTTTCTCCGGTTAATAACAGTACCAATTATTCACATCCAGTCAAAAAAAGGGCAGCAAAACAGCCGCCCTTTTCTGTTCATCAGATGGGGCGTGAAATCAGATGGAGCGTGAAATCAGCTCTTTCATGATCTCGTTGGTGCCGCCGTAAATGCGGTTGGGGCGAGTATCGATGTAGGCGCGCGCAATCGGATATTCCATCATGTAGCCGTAGCCGCCGTGCAACTGCACACACTCGTCCACCACCTTGCTGACCAGATCCGACACCCAGTATTTGGCGGCACATGCAGCCTCAATGCTGAGCTCGCCCTTGATGACCTGCTCCAGGCAGCGATCAACAAAAACGCGACCGATCTGGATTTCCGAACGCATTTCCGCCAACTTGAAGCGCGTGTTCTGGAAGGCCGATACCGACTTGCCGAATGCCTTGCGCTGCTTCACGTATTCCGCGGTAGTGGCCAGTGCACCTTCTGCGCCGGCAATGCAGATCACGCCGATCATCATGCGCTCCCAGGCCAGCTCCTTCATGAGCATGATGAAACCCATGCCTTCCACGCCCAGCAGGTTGGATTTTGGCACGCGCACATTGTCAAAAAACAACTCGGCGGTATCCTGGCCGTGCATGCCGACTTTTTTCAGTGGCTTGCCCTTGGAGAAGCCCGGACGATTGGCTTCGATGATCATCAGCGACACGTTCTGTGCGCCTTTCTCGCTGGCGCCGGTTTTCACCGCCACCACTGCCATGTCGCAAAGATAGCCGTTGGTGATGAAAATCTTGGAGCCATTGACGATGTAGTCGTCACCGTCCTCCACCGCAGTGGTACGGATGGCCTGCAAATCGGAACCGGTACCAGGCTCGGTCATGGCAATGGCGCCGACCACTTCACCCGTCGCCATTTTCGGCAGCCAGGTCTGCTTCTGCGTTTCGTTACCAAAATTGTTGATGTAGTTGGCGACGATATCGGAGTGCAGCGCAAAACCAGAGGCGGAGTCACCCACACGTGCCTGCTCTTCCATCAGCACCACGCTGTACAGGCGATCGACACCAGAACCGCCGTACTCCTCGGGCATGGTGGCGCAGAGCAGGCCCAACTCACCGGCCTTGTTCCAGAGGTGGCGATCAATGTGCTGCTGTTCCGCCCACTTCTCGTAGTGAGGCGCCAGTTCTTCCTCGAAGAAGCGCCGTGCGGTGGTGCGAAAAGCTTCGTGGTCAGCATTGAACAGGGTGCGGGGGATCATCGGGGCGATGGGCTGCGGCACAGTGACACTCATGGAGAGCTCCTTGGTACTCGGATCAGAAAGTGGGCCATATTTACAATATGGTCGTACAACATGTATGTTGATACCAATCGGTCACCCATACTGTCAAGTCACAACCCCGTCTCTTGAGGCCAAGCCGTATGGCACCGTATGGCCCCGTCTGACCAGAGCATCGACATGCCGCGTGCAATTAACTGATAAACAAGAAAAAAGCCGCTGATTCCGCTGGAGACTGCATGCCCACACCCTCTCACCCCCTTCCTTCCGCCCCTGCCAGCCTGCCGCAAGTAACACGGCGCACCCAACTGGAGCGCAGCGAGGCCATGCGCCAGCGCCTGATCGACGCAACGCTGTCCTGCCTGGAAACCGAGGGCTATGCCGGCACTACCATCAGCAAAATTGTCGAGCGTGCCGAGGTGTCACGTGGCGCACCTGTGCACCACTTTCCATCCAAGGCCGCACTGATCGAAGCCACCGCCGAACAGCTGGTACGTCATGTCTATGTGCGACTGGGCGAGACCATGCTGGGGTTGGATAATTGCGATGACCGACTGCATGCCATGGTGCAGAATGCCTGGCGTTCCGTATTCGGCACCCGCGAACATGCCGTGATCCTGGAATTACTGCTGGCCAGCCGACACGATGCGGAACTGGCGGCAATGATGAAGCGGCTGGGGTCGGCAGGATACCGTCTGATCAGCGCGGCCGCCGAACACTACTTTGAACCACTCGACACACACACCAATGTGCCCGAGCTGATGATCCTGATGCAGTGGCTGTTGCGTGGCATGGCCCTGGATCGTCATCTGATCGACAGCCCGCAACTCCACAACAACTCACTCAGCCTGTGTTGCGAGTTGCTGGCCGCCCGTATCAGGCCGCGCCAGGGTGTCACCACCCCACCGCCTCGCCCGGAATTCTGGGACAGCACACTCGCCGGAGAATAGCGGCCTTGCACGTACATTCGTGCACATAAAAAAAGCCGGGCAACATGCCCGGCCTTTCTTGTTGGCGCAATCACACCCAGAGACACAACCACCTTTAGAGGCGAATTGCCGCCAGGCCACGACGAATGGACTTCTCCAGAACCGGCCGGATCAGGCAGGCCAACAACGGCAGCTTGCCTTCAAACACAATGGTGTAATGCAGGCGGGAGCCTTCGCCCAGCGAATTGAAACGCATCACGCCGTGATGATTCTTGAGCGGACTGCCACGGGTGATGCTGTATTCAATCAGTTCGTTTTCCTTGAATGCCGTCACTGTCTCTTCAAAGGCAGGCGCAATCAGCATGCGCAGTTCACGCACAGAACCAACACCGTTCGGATGCTCTGCCCCAGCCTTGATGGTGCGGATTTTTGCCGGCTTGAAAATACTTTCCAGATTCTCATGCACGCTCAGGAAGGCAAACACCTGACTGACCGGATAGGGGAATTCCTGAATGATTTCGATACATTGCTGGGCCACGGAAATTCCTCAAAAAATAACAGACTGAAAATAAAAAACTCCCTGCCTCAGACAGGGAGTCACACGATCAGATACGCTCCAGACGGAACGTCATGCCTTCAACTGCAGCAATCCGGACATGCGTTCCTGCCGGCATGTCGTCACCGACGGCATTCCAGTAGGTGTCGTCCAGGTGCACACGGACCTGACCATTTGAAATGGCTTCGGTCAGCACCAGCTCACGCCCGACAAAACCGGAAAGACGGTTATTGAGGCCAGAGGCCGCATCCCGCCCTTCCATTTTCTGCAGGGGACGATACCGCTGCCAGCCCAGCAGCGCCAGCACCGTGGCCACGGCAAACACCAGCGTCTGCACCGTGGGTGACGGCGCAAACAGCCACGTCACCAGCGCCGTCAAAAACATGGCGCCGCTGAACCAGAGAAAGAACAGCGTATTACCAACCACCTCAAGTACCAGCAGGAAAATGCCGAAGCTTAACCACCACAACGCGGGGTTCTGGGCAAAGCTGTCCATTTCGTTCAACCCTTCAGGTTATTCTGAACCTGTTTCACGATATCACCGATACCGGCGATGGAGCCGATCAGCTGCGACGATTCCAGCGGCATCATGATGAGCTTGCTGTTCGGGCTGCTGGCAATCTGGGCCAGCGCCTGCACATATTTTTGCGCCACAAAATAGTTAACGGCCTGAATGTCACCCTTGGCGATAGCC
>JBASJP010000399.1:0-2759 GCA_049655345.1 Moraxellaceae bacterium | reverse complement strand
CCACAAGAAAAGGTTGCTGCAGAGTGTGGCGAAAGTAATGGACAAGTCAATGTTTGCCTTGTATCACCCTGCCCTTTTTGCTTGCTGAAGCAGGCGAAATTATACCGGTGATTTTTTATTGTGCCGTCATTACCACGATCGCGCGCGCTGTGGTGCAGGTACACCTTTCACCAGCGCCTTGGCAGTCTTTTGGTACCTGCCAAGAAAGCCGCTTTCCGCATGCTCATCTGCATACAACGTCGCCAGATCATTCTGCATCTGCAAGAAAAGATGTGCCGTCATGCTGGCATCAGCCAGCGCACGGTGATGACGACCATCAACCTTGATGTTGTGCAGATCTACCAGTGTGGCCAGCTTGTGGTTGGTGGCCCAGGGGTAAAGGCGACGGGCAAGGAGCACGGTACACAGGAATTCATGTGCGCAGGGCACGCCAATGCGACCAAGTTCGTATTGCCAGAACTTGCGGTCAAAGCTGGCGTTATGGGCAACCATGGTGGCATCACCAACAAACGCGGCAATCTCGGCCATGACCTTATCGGGTGGTGGCGAGGTGCGCACCATCAGGGGTGTGATGCCGGTGAGCGCGGTAATGAAGGGCGGCACACGCACGTCGGGGTTCATCAGGCTTTGCCAGGAGTCGACAATCCGGTTGTCCTGGACCAGCACAGCGGCCACTTCGATGGCACGACCGCCGCTGTCTGGCATGAGCCCGTTGGTTTCAAAATCGATGATGGCGTAACGGGTCATGCGGGGGCTGTCCTGGTGGCCGGGGTGGCCGGCCTATCTGCTGAATTTGTCTGGGGGCAAATCTAGCAGGTGGGTGCAGCAGGGGGAACCGGAATTCGCCATGCCACGTAAAAGACACTGCAAAGACCATACATTGCAGTCATGTCACCGGCTGTTGCACATGATTTTGCGCATCTGCACCAAACCATCGCCTTCCGGTCACATGCAGCAGGAGAGCTACTTGTCCCCGGCCTCTTCAAGCAGCTCGCGCGGCACATCATGCTTGAGCATGAGCTGGCACTGTTCACTCAACGGATCAAACACGATCACCGCAACGCCCTTGTCGAGGGCATGACGCACGCGTTGTACGCGCGTCTCCAGCATTGTCTCGTCACCATTATCGGTGCCTTCGCGAGTGACAAAGTCCTCGATCAGACGCACGAGCGTATCCGGGTCCAGCATGTTCGGTGGAATAATCACGACAGGTCTCCTTGCGGCTTGCAGCATACCTGCGCTGCTGCTGAAGCGCCAAGGCCATCCCTTCTTGTGGCATTTTGAGCACTCCCCTCACCCGTTACGGTCATTGACGGTGGACTGCCGGCTGCCAGAATCGCATCATGCCTGACACGGCAACTGCCAGCCCGAGGATATGCCATGACCACCCGCCTGACCCTGTCCAACCAGAACGGCCGCATTGCCATTGTTGATGGCCTGCGCACGCCTTTTGCCCGCATCGCGACCAACTTCCGCGACCTGAGTGCCATTGATCTGGGGGCACTTGCCGTAAAGGAACTGATCGCCCGCAACAGCCTGAAGTCGGCAGAGATTGATCAGCTGATCTTTGGCATGACCGTGATGATCCCGGAAGCGCCTTTCATTGCACGCGAAGTTGCCCTGCAGCTGGGCCTGGACAATCTGGATGCCTATTCAATTACGCGCGCCTGTGCGACCAGTTTCCAGACTGCCGCCAGTGCGGCGGAAAGCATTCTGGCCGGTAACGCCGAGGTGGTGATTGCCGGTGGCACCGACTCCACCAGCAGTGTGCGCCTGCCCATGTCGCCAAAATTCTCGTCTACCCTGCGCGATGTGAACTTTGCCAAGGCCATGGGGGATCGCATCAAGCTGCTCTCCACACTGCGCCCGAAGGACATCCTGCCGCAGCAGCCTTCCATCACCGAGTTCTCGGTGGGCGAAACAATGGGCCAGAGCACCGAAAAAATGGTGAAGAAATGGGGCGTGACGCGCGCCGAGCAGGATGATCTGGCCCATGCCTCGCACAGCAATGCTGCACGCGCATGGAAAGAGGGTCACCTTGACCGTCAGGTGATTGGCGTACAACTGGGCAACCGTGTCCTGAAGGACGACAATCTGGTGCGCAAGCAGTCCGACCGCAGCAGCTACGACAAGCTCAAGCCGGTATTCGACACACATGGCACCGGCACGGTGACGGCGGCCAACGCCAGTCCGCTTACCGATGGCGCCTCTGCCCTGCTGCTGATGAGCGAAGCGCGCGCCAAGGCCGAAGGTCGCGAAATCCTGGGTTATATCCGTTCCTATGCGTTTGCCGCAAAAACACCAAAAGATGACCTGCTGATGGGGCCGGTGCTGGCGGCACCGATTGCGCTCGACCGCGCCGGCCTCACCTTGAACGACCTGACCCTGATCGACATGCATGAAGCGTTTGCCGGGCAGGTGGCCTGCAACATCAAGGGACTGGCCAGCGCGGACTATGCGCGTACCGTACTCGGTCGCAAGGCCGCTGTGGGTGAAGTGGATTACAGCAAGCTCAACGTGAATGGCGGCAGCATTGCCTTTGGCCATCCCTTTGGCGCTACCGGTGCCCGCGTGATTGCACAGACCCTGTACGAACTGAAACGCCGTGGTGGCGGGACCGCACTGACGACTGCCTGCGCCGCCGGAGGAATTGGCGCGGCCATGGTGCTTGAGGTGGACTGATACCGTACATGGCAACCTTGCGCCAATAAAAAAATCCCCGCCGTTGCGGGGATTTTTTTATTGCGTGAGTCACTGCT
>JBASJP010000398.1:0-2651 GCA_049655345.1 Moraxellaceae bacterium | reverse complement strand
CCTTGAAGGCCACGGCCTTGGCGGCAATGACGTGCTCAAGCGGGCCGCCCTGAATGCCGGGGAACACGGCGCTCTGCAGCTTCTTTTCGATTTCTTCGTTCTTCTTCGCCAGGATCAGGCCGGAACGAGGGCCACGCAGGGTCTTGTGCGTGGTGGTGGTGGTGACATCGGCGATCTGTACCGGGCTCGGGTACACGCCAGCCGCCACGAGGCCGGCCACGTGGGCCATGTCCACCATCAGGTAGGCGCCGACCTTGTCGGCAATGGCGCGGAAGCGGGCCCAGTCCATTACGCGGGAATAGGCAGAGAAACCGGCGATGATCATCTTCGGCTTGTGCTCGACGGCCAGACGTTCGACTTCATCGTAGTCGACCTCGCCCGTTTCCGGGTTCAGGCCGTACTGCACGGCGTTGTAGGTCTTGCCGGAGAAATTCACCTTGGCGCCATGGGTGAGGTGGCCGCCATGGGCCAGGCTCATGCCCAGCACGGTGTCGCCAGCATTCAGCAGGGCCAGGAATACCGCACCGTTGGCCTGGGAGCCGGCATGCGGCTGCACATTGGCATAGTCGGCACCGAACAGTTGCTTGGCGCGGTCAATGGCCAGTTGTTCGATCACATCGACGTATTCGCAACCACCGTAGTAGCGCTTGCCCGGATAGCCTTCGGCGTACTTGTTCGTGAGCTTGGAGCCCTGGGCTTCCATGACGGCGGGCGAGCAGTAGTTTTCCGAGGCAATAAGCTCGATGTGCTCTTCCTGGCGGCGGTCTTCATTGGCAATGGCCTGGGCCAGTTCCGGATCAAAGCTGGCAAGAGTCACGTCTTTGCTGAACATCACGAACCTCATGGGCATTAGGGCAGGGCGGGAGGGGCCGTATTCTAGCCGAAACCGGCGGGCAGGTGCAGTGAAAACCGCGCGGGACGGATTTGAGCCGGATTCATCCGGCGCCGAAGGATGGTTTTCTGGTGACTGACGGGCCATTCTCGTCTTGCAATGTGCCATTGTGTGCTGTAACAATTGGGTAAGTCTTAACAGTGTTCAGATTGGCCCCTGTCCGGATGCCGTGCTGGTTTCAGTGCGGTCGGTGGCCGTTTGGGCAGAATGAGGTAGAGGCAGCATGAAAATGATGACCACCCGCGTCGCTTCCGGCGGCATCCAGCTGCATGTCGTGACGTATGGCGACAGCAGGAAAACGCCGATCGTGCTGGTGCATGGCTACCCGGACAACAATCAGGTGTGGAAGCCGGTGGCCGAGTTGCTGGCGAAAAAGCACTTCGTGATTGCCTATGACGTGCGTGGCGCCGGGCAGTCGGATGTGCCGACCCGGGTCAGTGACTATCGCCTGGAGTTGCTGGCGCAGGATCTGGCGGCCGTCGTGGATGCCGTGATCCCGGGCCGCCGTTTTCATCTGGCCGCGCACGACTGGGGGTCGATCCAGAGCTGGGAGTCGGTGACTACTGATCGCCTCAAGCCGCGCATTGCGTCTTTCTCGTCCATGTCCGGCCCGTCGCTGGATCATGCATCGCACTGGATTCGCGCGCGCACGTTCAATCTTTCGCCGGTGGCCAAGGCCCGGGTGATGAAGCAGTTGCTGAGCTCCTGGTATATCGGGTTTTTCCAGTTGCCGGTATTGCCGGCAGCAACCTGGCAGGCCGGTTTCGGCAAGTTGTGGCCGTCCTATCTGGAAAAGCGCGAAGGTGTGGTTGAGCCCGAGGCAAACCCGACCCAGACGGAAGACGGCAAGCATGGCGTGCAACTTTACCGCGCCAATTTCCGTAACAAGCTGATCAATCCGGAACTGCGTCATGCGGTCTGTCCGGTGCAGCTGATCGTGCCGACCAAGGACAATTATGTCAGCACGCAACTGTTCGAGGATTTGCCGCAATGGGTGCCGGAGTTGTACCGCCGCGGCATCAATGCCGGGCACTGGGTACTGCTGAGCAAGCCGGATCTGATTGCCGGTTATATCAGTGAGTTTGTGGCTGGCGTGGAAGCCGGCGAAATGTCCGGGGCATTGCAGCGTGCACGGGTGCGCCCGCAGCGCCAGTCACTGCCGTTGTCCGGGCAGCTTGCGGTCATTACCGGGGCGGGCTCCGGCATTGGTCGCGCAACAGCAATAAAGCTGGCCCGGGAAGGCGCCGACATTGTGGCTGTGGATATCAATGATGAGTCCGCAGCGCAAACGGTGAAGCTGGTTGAGGCACTGGGAGCAACGGCCTGGCATAAGGTGGTGGATGTCGGCTCGGCAAAAGCGATGGAATCGCTGGCGAACTGGATCGAGAAGGATCTGGGTGGTGCCAGCATCGTGATCAACAACGCCGGCATCGGCATGGCGGGTGGCGTACTCGATACGTCTGCTGCCGATTGGGAAAAATTGCTGAAAGTGACTCTGTGGGGCGTGATTCACGGCTCGCGCCTGTTTGCACAACAGATGGTGAGTGCGCAGCGTGCAGGGCACATTGTCAATGTTGCCTCGGCGGCAGCGTTTGGTCCCAATCGCAAGCTGGCGGCCTACTCCACCAGCAAGGCAGCCGTGTACATGCTGACGGAATGCCTGCGTGCGGAACTTGCTGACAAGGACATTGGTGTCACGGCGGTATGCCCGGGCTTTGTTGCCACCGGTATCGCGACCAGCACGGTATATGCCGGCATG
>JBASJP010000397.1:0-11123 GCA_049655345.1 Moraxellaceae bacterium | reverse complement strand
TCGCAAGGCTGAGCGGGATGCCATGCTGAAGGCACGTGCCGAAGCAAACGCCGCCAAGGCCCGTGCCGAGCAAGAGGCTGATGCTGATGCTGCCGAAGCCCTCCGGAAACCCGTTGAAGCGGCACCTGAAGCCACCACATCACAGGCAGCTCCAGCACCGGCTACAGCAACACCTGCGCCGGAAGCTGCACCGGCGCCCAAGCGTACAGCCGAAGATGCACTCAAGGCCGCACCCGGCTTTTCGTTCGACCCGGCAACCGGTCGCGTCATCCTTAAATAAGCCGGGCACCATTTAATGATAAAGCCGGCCCCGTGCCGGCTTTATCATTTGCACCACAGACTACCCCATCCCAAGGTATGCAAAACAGCCACAACAAGCACCACGGTGTACCCACCAGGCGAGTGCAGGAGCCTACATGCGTTTGATCGGACATCGTGGTGCCCGCGGTGAGGCGCCGGAAAACACCTTGAGCGGCTTTCGCTACCTGCGCCAGTTGGGTGTACGTGCGGTCGAGCTTGATATCCAGGTCAGTGCAGATGGCGAACTGGTCATCATTCACGACAACTCGCTGGAGCGCACCACCCTGGCATACGGCGAGGTGCGCCTGACCCACAGCTCGGACCTGGCCCGCATCAATGCCACCCGCAAATCGTTCCCGGACTGGCCAGAGATTGAAGGCATACCCACCTTGCGTGAGGTAATGGCCGTGCTGCACGACTTTGAACACATCCAGTTTGAGGTCAAGGCCGCAACCGAGGCGGACTGCCAGACCGTGGCAGCAAAGTTCCCGGCACTGTGGCGGGAGTTCGGCTTTGGCGAGCGCGCCTTTACCACTTCTTTCAATCCACGTTACCTGCACCTGGTTCGCGACGCCGCGCCGGAAATCCCCCGGGGCTTCCTCTTTGAACAGGACTTTGCCGGCAATCCGGTCGAGGCGGCGCTGGAGCTGGGGTGTCTTGCCATGGGTCCGCATCAGGCCCGGTGTGATCTCCCCCTGCTGCAGGCGGCACATGAGGCAGGACTGCAGGTCGCCACCTGGACCGTCAATGACGTAGCCCGCATGCACGAGCTGGCACGACTGGGTATCGACGGCCTGATAACCGATGTGCCATCACGGGCCCTGCGTGAAGCTGGCGAACTGTTTGCCACACCAAAACCGGCCTGATGCAGTGCTCTGGCAGGTTATCGGCCGGACTTCCTCCTCCACGCACAAGGTGACGGTTTCTTATCCACAAAACCTGTGGATAAAGTAGTGGAGAAGTTGACGGATTGGGAGCGAAACCCATGTGACAGGCTGCTTTCAACAATTTGAACAAAATTTGAACAATTAGATAAGTGCTTAAAATTCAACAAGTTATCAAAGTCAACGAAATGTCAGCCTGATTAAAGATGGTTCCTCTCACGTTCCACGGTAAGTAGCCACTCTTTGTGAACAACTGCGGTGCACAGGTCTTGACAGCGATCATGCACGTGCACTTTTCAGGAACATCAAGCTGGTACTTTTGTGCCAGATTTCTCTGATTGCTCAGGCCACAAACGCCCGCTCCCGAAGCTGATGAATTTCGTCACGAATCCGGGCTGCTTCCTCAAACTCCAGATTGCGGGCCTTGGCCATCATGTCGGCCTCCAGTTGCTTGATCCGGGCCGTCACGGCTTTCGGATCGAGCAGGGAGAGGTCATACGCCCCCTTCTTCTCTGCCACCTTCCTGCCCTTGCCACGGGCAGAGGACGCCGGGCCATAGGCCCCTTCCATGATGTCGGTGATGGACTTGGTGACTCCCTTGGGCGTAATGCCGTGGGCCAGATTGAACGCCACCTGCTTGGCCCGGCGACGGTCCGTTTCACCGATAGCCCGCTCCATGGAGCCGGTCATGCGATCTGCATAGAGGATGGCCCTGCCGTTCAGGTTACGGGCCGCACGGCCAATGGTCTGGATAAGTGAACGATCCGAGCGCAGGAAGCCCTCCTTGTCCGCATCCAGAATTGCCACCAGTGACACTTCCGGCATGTCGAGGCCTTCACGCAGCAGGTTGATGCCAATCAGCACATCAAATGTACCCAGGCGGAAGTCACGGATGATTTCCACACGCTCGACCGTGTCGATATCCGAGTGCAGGTAACGCACTTTCACGCCGTGATCGGACAGGTAATCGGTTAGGTCTTCGGCCATGCGTTTGGTGAGCGTGGTCACCAGCACACGTTCTTCAACCGCCACGCGCTTGCCGATTTCCGACAGCAGGTCATCCACCTGGGTCGTCGCCGGACGCACTTCTATTTCCGGATCGACCAAGCCGGTCGGGCGCACCACCTGCTCAACGATCTGGCCTGACTTTTCCTTTTCGTACGGACCTGGCGTTGCCGACACAAAAATGGTTTGCGGCGAGATGCTTTCGAACTCATCAAACATCATCGGGCGGTTATCAAGTGCGCTCGGCAAACGGAACCCGTAATTCACCAGGTTTTCCTTGCGCGCACGGTCCCCCTTGTACATGGCGCCCAGCTGCGGAATGGTCACGTGCGATTCGTCCACCACCAGAATGGCGTCGGTTGGCACGTAATCAAACAGGGTGGGGGGCGGCTCACCCGGCTGGCGGCCGGAAAGATGGCGGGAATAGTTTTCGATGCCACTGCAATACCCGAGCTGCTGCAGCATTTCGATATCAAAGCGTACACGTTCGCGCAGGCGCTGTTCCTCGATCAGCTTGTCGTTGTCGTGAAAGAAGGTAAGGCGTGGCGGCAACTCTTCCTTGATCGCCTCGATAGCGGCATGAATGCGCTCCTGCGGCGTCACGTAATGGCTTTTCGGATAAACCGTGACGCGGGGTACCTTCTTCAGCACTTCACCCGTGAGTGGATCAAACCAGCAGATGTTCTCCACTTCTTCATCGAACAGCTCGATGCGCACCGCATCGCGCTCGGATTCGGCAGGAAACACATCAATCACATCGCCGCGTACACGGTAGGTGCCACGGAAGAACTCAACATCGTTGCGGGTGTACTGCATTTCTGCGAGGCGACGCAGCAAGGCGCGCTGGTCCATGCGATCACCGCGCGACACATGCATCAGCATTTTCATGTAGGCGTCGGGATCACCCAGACCGTAAATCGCGGAAACGGTGGCCACGATAATGGTGTCACGACGTTCCAGCAGCGCCTTGGTGGCCGACAGGCGCATCTGCTCGATGTGCTCGTTGATGGAGGAGTCCTTCTCGATAAAGGTATCGGAGGACGGCACGTAGGCTTCAGGCTGGTAATAGTCGTAGTAGGAAACAAAATACTCAACGGCGTTGTGCGGAAAGAATTCCTTGAACTCGCCATAGAGCTGGGCTGCCAGCGTCTTGTTGGGCGCCAGGATAATGGTCGGGCGCTGCTCCTTCATGATCACGTTGGCAATCGAGAAGGTCTTGCCGGAGCCGGTCACACCCAGCAGGGTCTGATGCGACAGGCCATCCTCCAGGCCTTCACACATGAGGCGGATCGCCTCGGGCTGGTCACCCGCAGGGGCGAACTTTGATTCAAGCCGGAAAGTGTTGTCGCTCATGGCATACCTCGTTGCGGACCGCCCAGTTTACACCCAACTGCATTTGCAGGAGCGACTGTTGCCGCTACCGGACCGCTGCCGTCATGCCATGTACATGCTGGCTGCGGTAAGCTGGACCGACATGACAACCAGGCGCAGACAATCATGGCACTGTGGAAAAAACTGATCGGACTGCAGCAGCCCGACACCACGCTGTACGCAACAGGACCGGAAACACTGTCCGGTGGTGGTGGGGGTACCGACAGCCTGCAGATCACCTATCTGGGTACCGCCGGCTTCATCCTCAAGGGGCCGGGCCGCACGGTGGTGCTGGATCCCTACGTGTCACGACCGGGGCCAGCCGCCCTGCTCTCGCCGCTGCAACCGGATACCGGACTGATCCGGGCCACCATTCCCGAGGCGGATGATGTGCTGGTCGGCCACGCCCACTATGACCACGTCCTGGATGCGCCGGACCTGTGCAAGCAGACAGGGGCCCGCATGATCGGTTCGCGCTCGGCCATCATGGTGGGCCGTGCGGCCGGGGTGCCCGAGGCCCAGCTGCGTGCCACCGATGGCCGTGAAGACATCGCCAGTGGCCCGTGGTCCATTCGCGGCCTGCCCTCACGGCACGGCAAGGTGTTTGGCCGCATTCCCTTTCCCGGCGACATCAGCAAGCCGCCCGCCTGGCCGCCACGCATGACCGAACTGAAGCATGGTCTGGTGCTGAACTGGGTGGTGGATACCGGCAGCCTGCGCATCGTGCATATCGACAGTGCCGACTTCATCAACGAGGAGCTGCAGGGCCAGCAGGCCGACATCGTCTGCCTGTGTGCCATCGGCCGCAAATACCGGCCCGATTACGTGAAGGATGTCGTGGCACTGCTCAAGCCACGATGGATCATTCCCTGCCACTGGGACACGATGATGACGCCGCTGCATGCCGAGCCGGACCTGATCCCGACGGTGGATCTGCCCGGGCTGCTCCGCGAAATCCGTGAGGCCGGCTGCGAGCCCCTGCTGGTCCCCATCATGGGCAAGCTGTACTTCCCCGGACGCGGCAACTGACGGCCAGGCTACGACAAGCCGGGACAACACACCGTCTTGTCGCAGCCACAAACAGGGCCTGAAGCACCGATTTGCACCAAAAGCAACCACAACATCTAGTGTTAGACCTTTTACTTCCCCGACTGCGACGGAATCTGCAAATTTTTCATAAAAACCGCTTTGCATTTTTTATCTTGCTGATTTTAATTGATTTATCCGGACACCCCATAAATCATGCACGGTTGACAGGGGCCGTCCCTGCTCCTAATCTTTGCCCCATCAACACAATATGTAGTGTTTCAAGCCTTGGCAGCCCCAAGCCGCTGGATAGCGGCTGCTTTTGCCCTGCTACACCATTGATTCAACAGATAAAAACAGAGAATGCTCATGGAACCCGTACAACTGCACGTTGTTGCCAGCAAGGACAATCGCGAGATTCCCTTCCAGCCCGCCTCCATCGATATCTGGGACAAGAAGTACCGCCTGAAAGCCAAGGACGGTAGCCCCGTGGATGCGTCCCTGGACGGCACCTACGAGCGTGTCGCCAAGGCCCTGTCCGAAGTGGAAGCCACGCCCGAGGCGCGCGCCCTGTGGAACAAGCGATTCCTGTGGGCCCTGCAGCATGGCGCCATTCCTGCCGGCCGTATCACCTCCAATGCCGGTGCACTGGAGCACAAGCCCGCCACCTCCACCATCAACTGCACCGTGTCCGGCACCATCCGTGACTCCATGGATGACATCCTGGAAAAGGTTCACGAAGCAGGTCTCACCCTGAAGGCCGGCTGCGGTATTGGCTACGAGTTCTCTACGCTGCGCCCCAAGGGTGCCTATGTGAGCGGTGCCGGCGCCTATACCTCGGGTCCGCTGTCGTTCATGGATATCTACGACAAGATGTGCTTCACCGTGTCGTCGGCCGGTGGCCGTCGCGGTGCCCAGATGGCGACGTTTGATGTCGGCCACCCGGACGTGATGGAGTTCATCCGCGCCAAGCGCGAATCCGGCCGCCTGCGCCAGTTCAACCTGTCGCTGCTGATCACCCGTGACTTCATGGAAGCGGTGCGTGACAACGGCGACTGGCAGCTTGCCTTCCCGCTGACCACCAAGGAAATCCAGACCGACAACGTCGATCTGCGTGACAGCCACAGCGTGATCTGGCGCGACTGGCCCATGCCGAACAACTACCACGTCAGCCCCGAAGGCAAGACGGCCTGCCGCGTCTACAAGACGATTCCGGCACGTCGCCTGTGGGACATGATCATGGCCTCCACCTATGACTTTGCCGAGCCGGGCTTCATCCTGATCGACAAGGTCAACGAGATGAACAACAACTGGTTCTGCGAAAACATCCGCGCCACCAACCCCTGTGGCGAGCAGCCGCTGCCGCCGTATGGCGCCTGCCTGCTCGGCTCGGTGAACCTCACCCGTTTTGTGCGTGACCCGTTCACCGACAAGGCCCGCTTTGACTGGGACGAATACCGCGAAGTGGTTGCCGTGTTCACCCGCATGCTCGACAACGTGGTCGACATCAACGGCTTGCCACTGCCGCAACAGGTTGCAGAAATCCTGAACAAGCGCCGTCACGGCATGGGCTTTCTGGGCCTGGGCTCGGTCATCACCATGATGCGCATGAAATACGGTTCACCCGAATCGCTGGAATTCACCGAGCGCGTCACTCGCGAAATGTCCGTGGTCGGCTGGGAAGCAGCGCTGGACCTGGCCAAGGAAAAAGGCCCGGCCCCGATCATGAACGAGGAGTTCGAGGTCACGGCCGCCATGCTGGCGCAGCGCCCGGAAATGGCCGTGGATGGTTTCAAGGTTGGCGACAAGGTGAAGGGCAAGGTGCTGCACGCGAAGTACAGCCGCTACATGCAGAAGATTGCCGGGGTAGCACCGGAGCTGGTGGAAGCACTGGCCGAGATCGGTGCGCGTTTCACGCACCACAGCTCCATCGCCCCGACCGGCACCATCTCGCTGAGCCTGGCCAACAATGCCAGCAACGGTATCGAGCCGAGCTTTGCGCACCATTATTCGCGCAACGTGATTCGCGAAGGCAAGAAGTCCAAGGAAAAAGTGGATGTGTTTTCCTACGAGTTGCTGGCCTATCGCGAGCTGATCAACCCGAAGGCCATGCCGTACTCGCAGGTGGAGGAAGAAAAACTGCCGGAGTACTTCATTACAGCCGAAGACATTTCCCCGAAGGAACATGTGGACGTACAGGCTGCCTCGCAGCGCTGGATTGATTCGTCCATCTCCAAGACTGCCAACGTACCGACCGATTATCCTTATGAAGACTTCAAGGATATCTACATGTACGCCTATGAGCAGGGCCTCAAGGGCTGCACCACGTTCCGCTTCAACCCGGAGGCCTTCCAGGGCGTGCTGGTGAAGGAAAAGGATCTGGAAAACACCACCTACCGCTTCACACTGGAAGACGGCAGCGTGGTCGAAGCCAAGGGCAACGATGAAATCGAATACGACGGCGAGATCCACAGCGCCGCCAACCTGTATGACGCGATGAAGGAAGGCTATTACGGCAAGTTCTGATCCCGGCACGGATCAGACTGCCCCCGGCCCCTTTCGCACACGGACATAAAGAGCACCACATCATGAGCATCAAGATCGAAAAGAAAATTGTCAGCTACGCGCTGGCCAGCAAGGAAGAAGACAGCAAGGCTGTGACGACCACTGCCGAAACCAAGCCGGCCGAGCAGATAGTGCACATGCACGAGCAGGTGAAGCGTCCCGAGTCACTGGTCGGCTCAACCTACAAGATCAAGACCCCGCTGTCCGAGCACGCCCTGTACGTGACCATCAACGACATGGTGCTGAACGAAGGCACCTCGCATGAAGTGCGTCGCCCGTTCGAGATGTTCATCAACTCGAAGAACATGGACCACTATCAGTGGATTGTGGCAGTGACGTTGATTATCTCTGCCGTGTTCCGCAAGGGCGGTGACGTATCGTTCCTGGTGGAAGAACTGCACAGCGTGTTCGACCCGCGTGGTGGTTACTTCAAGAAGGGCGGCAAGTTCTGTCCGTCGCTGGTGAGCGAGATTGGTGACGTGATCGAAACGCACCTCAAGCGTATCGGCATGATCAAGGATGAAGGCCTGGACGAACACCAGCAGAAGCTGATTGCCGAGAAGCGCGCCGAATACGAAAGCAAGCTGGGCAAGGCCAATGCCGTTGAACCGGCTGACAACGGCCAGTTCCCCGAAGGCTCCAAGCTCTGCGTCAAGTGCAACACCAAGGCCATGATCGTCATGGACGGCTGCCTGACCTGCCTGAACTGCGGCGACAGCAAGTGCGGCTGAAAGCTGCTGCGCTTGCTGATACGGCATTGCGAGCTGGCTAGACGCCCCCAAAACCGGCACATGACACCCGTCCTGTGCCGGTTTCCATTTGATCTGCCCTGCATCAATCCGCCCTTAAAAACCCCGGCCGGCCGGTTCAAGCCCGGGCCGGCTTCCGGTATCATCCGCCCCACTTCCTCATCACCCGTCCAACACGAGGTTCTGCCGTGGACATTCGCCTGTCTGATCGCGTACTGAGCATCAAGCCCTCTCCCACCCTGGCCGTGACCAACAAGGCTGCCGAACTCAAGGCTGCCGGCAAGGACATTATTGGCCTGGGCGCTGGTGAACCCGATTTCGATACGCCTGAGCACATCAAGCAGGCTGCCATCAAGGCCATCGAGGCCGGCTTTACCAAGTACACCGCCGTCGACGGCACTGCAGGCCTGAAAAAAGCCATCATTGCCAAGTTCAAGCGTGACCAGAACCTGGACTACGCCGCCAACCAGATCCTGGTCTCCTGTGGAGGCAAGCAGAGCTTTTTCAATCTCTCGCTGGCACTGCTGAACAAGGGTGACGAAGTCATCATCCCGGCGCCGTACTGGGTGTCGTACCCTGACATGGTGCTGATTGCCGACGCCACTCCGGTATGCATCGAGTGCCCGCAAAGCCAGGGCTACAAGATCACTGCAGCCCAGCTGGAAGCGGCCATCACACCAAAGACCCGTCTGCTGGTGCTGAACAGCCCGTCCAACCCGACCGGCATGGTGTACAGCAAGGCCGAGCTGCTGGCGCTGGCCGAGGTGCTGCGCCAGCACCCGCACGTGCTGGTCGCCACCGATGACATGTACGAGCACATCATCTGGACCACCGAGAAATTCGAGAACATCGTGACCGTGGCCCCGGACCTGTACGACCGCACCATCGTGCTGAACGGTGTCTCCAAGGCCTATGCCATGACCGGCTGGCGTATCGGTTATGCCGCCGGCCCGGTAAAGCTGATCAATGCCATGAAGAATGTGCAGAGCCAGTCCACCTCCAACCCCACCTCGATCTCGCAGGTGGCGGCGGAAGCCGCGCTGAACGGCCCGCAGGATGTATTGCTGCCCATGATCAATGCCTTCAAGGAACGCCACGATTACGTGGTGAGCACCCTGAACACCATCGAAGGTGTGTCCTGCTCCCCGGCCGACGGCGCGTTCTATGCCTTCGCCAATGTGGAAGGTGCCATCAAAAAGCTGGGCCTGAAGAACGATCTGGAGTTCTCCGAGCTGCTGCTCAACACTGTCGGTGTTGCCGTGGTGCCTGGCTCTGCCTTCGGTCTGGACGGCCACATGCGCATTTCCTACGCCACCTCGCCGAAGGTGCTGGAAGACGCGCTGGCCCGCATCAAGAAGGCCATTGAAGGTTGATGGCAGGCTAATCAACGACCCTTGGGCTGCTCAAAAAACAGTCACTCAAGTCATTGAAAAGCCAAGCAAAGCCGTCGAAATGGCGGCTTTGCTTTTTTCACGAAAAAAGCCGCAGCAGATGCTTGACCACCCACGTTCAAGCCCCTATTATTCGCGGCCTCAAGTAATTCCCCGATAGCTCAGTTGGTAGAGCGCAGGACTGTTAATCCTTAGGTCCCTGGTTCGAGTCCAGGTCGGGGAGCCATCTCCAAGCCAAAGCCGGTCAGTGTTTCACGCTGACCGGCTTTGTCGTATCTGGATTCCGGAAATTTCTGGGACGCCTGTGGGACAAATTTGGGACAACAATTTTTGCCCCTGCTGAAATCTCGACCCATTATGTGAAAACGTCCCACCCCTTGGGACAAATGGCTCCAGACGCTGCTATCGCAGCTTATGCGCCCTCTTCACTCTTGATGAACACGATCACATCTCCCGTATCGCACTCAAAATAATTGCAGAGCCGATCAAGGTTTTCTGTGGTGGTGTTATAGCCAGGTGTGTTCGCAATCTTCGTCAACGTCGTTCGATGAATTCCTGTTGCCTCAGCAACCTCCCCCATCGTGATCAGGCGCTTCTCCTTGAATGCCTTATCCGCAATCAACTCACGTAACCGAAACCTAATCATCGTTTTCCACCATTAAATGATGCATAAACTCATCAAATGCTGTTGACACGCATCTAATGAAGTGTATTCTCTACTTATGTGATGCGTATACGCATCACATCATGCGCAAGAGCATCTATTGCTGAGTGAGGTTAACACATGAGCACATACATTTCTGCCGAAGAGCTTGCCCAGCGTCTTGGGTATCGAAGGCTCGTGCACCCAAGTGGGCCATGGTGATGATGGTGGTGTGTTTCAGAAGCCAGTCGCGCAGTTGTTCGTAGCTTGAAAGGAACATCCACGACTGCATGTTGATCTGTGCGTTGAGGCCCTGTGGTTTGAGCAGGGAAAAGGCACGCTCCATGAATATCGCAAACAAATCCGACTTGCTGTTGGGATAGGCCTTTTTGGCGAAGTCCTTGAGGTCGACGTTCATGCCCTTGCTGCCCATGTAGGGTGGGTTTGCGATCACCGCGTCATAGCGCTGCGCGAGCATCCACGCCTGTTGCACGTAGGGAAGCAGGGTTTGGGCGGCGGGCTTTTGCATCACATCGCCGGTGCTGGCCAGTTCACGCAGTGTTTGCAGTAGTTCGCTTAGCGGCTGTACGTCTGCGGCGGGCACCTCGATCAGCGAACCGAAAGTCTTGGCCGAGGTGAAGAGTGCCAAAGTGGCCTTGAGCAACTGGAAGCGATTGTCTGCGTGGGCAGCAGCGAGGCTGCTCTGTTCGCTGTCGAACATGTTCTGCGACTGACCGTGCTGCCAGTCGCTGGTAAGGTTGAGAGCCTGCCAGAGGCTGGCAATGTCGAGATGGTGGCTTTCCTGCAGGGCCAGCACGTTGAGCTTGAGTTCGCGGCTGAAGATGCGCCGGTCGTCTTCACGGGCCAGCATCATCAACGCAAATCCGGCGAGCTGGCCGGCACGGTCGTCGATGTCGAGGCCGAACAGGTTGTTTTCCAGAATCAGCTGCGGAATGTCGCGGCTACGGAAGCCGCGCTCGGTGTAGATCTCCTTGAGCAGCTTGTAAGCCTCGACCAAGATGTGGCCGGAGCCACACGCGGGGTCGAGTACCTTAATGCTTAGCGGATCAATGCTCCCAGGGATGCTGGCCGCCAGTTGCGCCTGTACCTCAGGCGCTTGCTCGCCTGGCGCAACGTAATAGGGCATCTTCTCTTTGCTATTGAGTGGCGAGCCTGGATAGGTCTGAAG
>JBASJP010000396.1:0-1955 GCA_049655345.1 Moraxellaceae bacterium | reverse complement strand
TACACACCCTGCACGGCGATGTTCAGACGTTCGCGCGGCAACTCCTGCATCATGTAGGAAAAGCCCTTGCCTTCTTCACCCAGCAGCGCCGACACCGGCACACGCAGGTTGTCAAAGAACAGCTCGGAGGTGTCCTGCGAATGCAGGCCGATCTTCTCGAGGTTCTTGCCACGGGCAAAGCCGGGCAGGGAAGTGTCGATCAGGAACAGCGACACGCCCTTGGCACCGGCAGCCGGATCGGTCTTGGCGGCGAGGATCAGCAGGCCGGCATGCTGGCCGTTGGAGATGAAGGTCTTGGAGCCATTGATGACATAATGATCGCCGTCACGAATGGCCGAGGTACGGATGTTGGCAAGATCGGAGCCGGCACCCGGCTCGGTCATGCCGATGGCACCCACGGCTTCGCCGGAGACCAGCTTGGGCAGCCAGAAATCCTTCTGGGCCTGATTGCCAAGGTGGGCCACATAAGGCGCCACAATGTCGGAGTGCACGGACAGGCCGGTGCACAGGGAGCCCATACCGGCACGGGCAGTTTCTTCCAGCACCACGACGCAATACTGGTAGGGCACGCCGGAGCCACCGTACTGCTCGTCCTGGTCCACGGCGAGCAGGCCGTTCTCACCGAGCTTGTTCCAGATTTCGCGGGGCATCCACGAATCCTTTTCCCACTGTGCGTAGTGGGGGGCGATTTCCTTTTCGAGGAAACGCTTGACGTTGTCACGGAAAAGTTCAAGTTCAGCGGGATCGATCTGGCTCATGGCGGGGTCCGGTTGTTCAGAAAACGGCGCGATTGTAGCGCGCTTGCGCCCGGCCGGTCACGGAAACACCCGCTGGACAGCAACGTTGTCGAAACGGGCCGCAGGGCGTAGGCTCCGCGCCATTCCCTACAGGCATGTCCGGGTCCGTCATGGCACTGAAATCCACCGTCTACAAGGCCGATCTGCAGATCACCGATCTTGACCGGCACTACTACGCCAACCATCAGCTGACGCTGGCCCTGCACCCCTCCGAAACCGAGGAGCGCCTGATGGTGCGGCTGCTGGCCTTTGCCGACTGTGCCAGCGAGCAGCTGCAGTTCTCGCAGGGCCTCGACAATCCGGATGATCCCCCCCTGTGGGAAAAGGACCTGACCGGCGCCATCGTGCACTGGATAGATCTGGGCCAACCGGACGAAACCCGCCTGCGCAAGGCCTCCGGGCGCGCGGAAAAAGTCACCGTCTACTGTTACGGCGGCGCCAGCACCACCATGTGGTGGTCGCAGATTGTCGGCAAGCTGTCACGCCAGCAGCACCTGCGCGTGGTGCGCCTGTCCGAGGAAAGCGTGGCCGCACTGGCCGCACTGTGCGAACGCAGCATGCGCCTGCAGGTCACCCTGCAGGATGGCGAATGGTTTGTCAGCAGCGAGCGGGGCGATGTCACGGTTACGCCGGAGCAGTTGTTTCCGGCGCCATGATGAGTGGCGTAGTATCAGGCATCCCTGTTACGACAGCCTTGCACCATGAAAGAACCCGTCCGCGTCACCGAAGTCGGCCTCCGCGATGGCCTGCAAAACCAGTCCAATCCTGTCAGCACCGACGGCAAGCTTGAGCTGGCCGGTGCCCTCATCCGCGCCGGTGTCCGCCATCTGGAGGCCGTCAGCTTTGTCCATCCCAAGGCCGTCCCGCAGATGGCCGATGCTGCCGAAGTCACCGCCGGCCTGCCGTGTTTCGGGGGGGGGGCGGGCAGGGGCATCGACTACATGGCACTGGTGCCCAACCTCAAGGGCTATGAGAGGGCAAAAGCCGCCGGTTACCAGAAGGTCGCCGTGGTGCTGGCTACTACCGACAACTTCAACCTGCGCAACCTGCGCATGACCCGTGACCAGGCCGAAGCCACCTGCCGAGAGGTCATGGCCCAGGCCCGCGCCGATGGTATCTATGTCCGTGCCTACCTGTCCGGTGCCTGTGCGTGCCCCT
>JBASJP010000395.1:0-3256 GCA_049655345.1 Moraxellaceae bacterium | reverse complement strand
TCCTCCTTGAGGAAAAAAAGAAGGCCCCTTTTTCAGGGGCTTTCTTATGCCCACTATCATCATGCAGTAGCGTTGGCTTGTAGGGACTGCAGTTTACCTCGCAAAGGTGCGTTGGCAGGTTCAGTGTTGGATGTGCCTTGCTCCGGAAAGAACTCCTCAAGGATCGCCGGTACATCTTCCTCCTGTTCTTCAAAGTGGCCGTTCCCAAAGCCTTCCCGAGCAGCGGCATCCAGTCCCATCTGGTCAATCCCGGCGGCCAGTCGGGTGTCATTGCGTTCCGTCGCACTTCGTACGGCCTCTTCCAGGCTCATGCTGTCCCGCAAGCACAGGTCCACGTAGTAGATCGGCGCTCGGTGGCTTTGTGTGGTGCTCTTGCCTCGCAGCTTGAGCTCCAGAGGTAAGCAGGACAGGCGATTACCGGAGACAGCCTGAAAGTACGTCAGGCGAGCCGCCAGCGTCCGGATACTGTTGAAGCCCGTTGTCCGAAAGATGAACGTGCCCAGTTCATCATCTTCACCCACCCGGACATTCAAGCGCCCATAGGGCTTGCAGGCACCGCCTCGTGCCATCTCACAGGCATCCGGCGATGGGCAGGGTAACGTGCTCACCCCCGTGGGCAAGTAACGGCGACAGGTTTCCCCGTTGCCCACACAGAGCGGACGCCCGCTTTGCCGGTCAAACAGCGAGTACTCCGCTCTCAGGTTTAGATCCGGATCATTGAACAGCATGCGTACCGGAATGCTGCGCAACTTGCCGTTGGGGGCATCCTTGCGCAATTGCTCGTCCAGCGGATGCAGAATCCAGCCATCCTTGGTCTGGACCTGGGTGGTGATGGTGAACTGGTCGTCTTTCTCGGGCAGTCGCTTGCCGTTCTTTTCGATCACACGACCAATGGAGATCCGCCCGAGAACGGGCGGGGTAATGGCGAGTCCCTTAATCATGGTGGGTGTCCTCTTGGGTGGCAGACTGGATGATCTGGAGGGCAGCCTCACGGGCGGTGAGTCCGGCATTCCAGGCGTGGCGCATCAGGTCCTGGCGGGCATCGGCAATGCCCTGGGCATCACTGCGGCAGACCTGCAGATCGCATTCGATGACAGAGAGGAGGTCGTCCTCCCACTTCACATAACGCAGTAGGGGTTGCTCATGAGGTTGCATGGCGGCTCCTTGAATGAGTGAGTGGCCAGCGACACCAGGGTGCCGCCAACCGGGGTGGGTCAGGTGACAATCACGAAGCGGCGCGAGCCCGGTCGGATGAGGGGATAAGCGGCAATCAGCTCAGGATGGTCCTTGGTCAGTCGGGTGACATCGACACTCTGCACATCCTTGGTCCGCTTCCAGGTCACTTCACCTTCCTGAAAGCAGGCGCGGCTGGCATCGCCCATGCGTTGTTGCAGGGACTGTTTCAGCTGGGCTTCCTGTTTTTCCTTGTCCGCCAGCTCGGCCCGCACCGCGACCAATCGCGTAAAGGCGTCGTTCATGGCCGGGTCGTCACTAAGATCAACTGAAGTGCCAAGGTCCCGGGGATAGAGCGCTTGCAAGGCCTGGGCAGCCGAGTCCGAGCCATCGGCCGGCGGTGGGGTATCGGTTTCGACGTAGTGCCAGAAGCGGCGTTCCAGTTCGATCAGATGGGCAATGAGTTCATCGTCCCGCTCGATGCGATGGATGCGGGCTTCCTGCCCCCCGAGAACCACGCACACATCCGCTGCCTGCCGACCCGTCACGGCCAGTTGGTGTTGGACTTGCACCTGTACGTACTCCGGCACGCCATCCTTCCAGAGACGAACGCCGAAGCCGCCGGAGGTCTTGCACTCCAGGATCTGCACGTCCGGTGCCCCGAGAATCTCGCGGTCGATATTGGCCAGCATCCAGGGGTGCTCCGGGTGTTGCAGCACGGCATTGACGCGACGGACCCGGTGCCCGGTATGACGGGTGTAGTACTCGGCCACGAAGGGCTCAAGCAAGGTGCCCCAGTAGGTGGGGTGGCTGTCATCGGTCGGATCAATCTTTGGCAGTTCGGCATCCCGCCCGGTCTTGATCAGCCAGAGTTCCAGCATGGACTGGTATGGGTTCAGGCCCACGGCAGCGGCGGCATCACTGCTGCCAATCCCGTTCTTGCGGACCCGGAGCCATTGCTCGCGGTCCATGCCTTTGGTCGAGACCAGACGCAGGGCCGGTCGTGGGGTGGCGGGTACAACGGTGCTCTGTGGTTCGGTTTGCATGGTGACTCTCCTTGGCACAAAAAAGCCCGGCCGTGCAGCACACGAACCGGGCATCAGATGGAAGTGAAGGGATTCGGCATCAGAGCCAACTGCGCTCGGCAAAGCTCACGGTCGTGCTGCCAGCCACCACGAGGTGGTCGATGACCCGGACATCGATGAGTTTCAGGCTCTCGGTCAGTTGTGTGGTGATGTGTCGGTCAGCGGCAGAGGGCTCCGGCTCACCGGAGGGATGGTTGTGATAGAGGATCAGGGCGGCTGCATTCAGGAGAAGGGCGCGTTGCACCACGATGCGTGGATAGACAGCGGTACTGTTGATGGTGCCCTTGAACAGGATCTCGTCACTGATCAGCCGGTGCTGGCTGTCCAGGAACAGGGCACCGAAGACTTCGTGATGGCGATCCGCCAGTTGCAGGGCCAGGTATTGCCGGGTGGCATCCGGACTCGTCAGGCAGGCGCCGCGCTGAAACCGCGCCGCCACAATCTCCATGGCAAAAGCCACGACTTCGTCTGCACTGAACTGGCGACGGGAGGCGTATTTGCCGTTCGGCTTTGACTCGAAAACGCTCATGCAAAACTCCGGGCATAAAAAAGCCCGGCACGAGGCCGGGCAGCGAGGAAAGGTAAAACGGAAGTGTCAGGCAGCGACGGGCGGAAAGAAGGCCCGGATCAGCTCATCGATCCGCTGCTTTACGGTCTCCGTGTCGGGCAGGTGGCCGTCATGGCGTAACAGGTAATCACTAAGCCAGTCCCCCAGCGGTGATATGACCTCGTACTCGAACACCCCGGGAAAGTCGGTGTCCTCGGCTTCCCACTTGCGTGAGATCTGGTCCCACACTTCCGGCAGGTGCTGGCAGGCGGCCATCACCAGCTCGATGCAGCCTTGGCCCCAGGCATCCAGCACGGCGGCCAGGCGTTGGTGATCCGACTCATGGGCCAGCAGGCCCTCGTACAGAAAGGCACCCCAGATCGCCGCTACCGTGGCAGGCAGCGGTATTCCCGGGGGCACTATGGGTGCGGCAGTCATCATGGTGGTCTCC
>JBASJP010000394.1:0-9137 GCA_049655345.1 Moraxellaceae bacterium | reverse complement strand
TCATTGACCATCACATTGTCCCACAGCCCGCGTGCCTTCAGCTCGTTGACCAGATAGGGATTCACTACCGTGAATTCGCCGGACAGGTTCGACTTCACATACAGGTTCTGATAGGTCGGTTCGATCGACTGCGCGACGCCACAGATGTTGGAAATTGTTGCTGTTGGTGCAATCGCCATCACATTCGAGTTGCGCATGCCGGTGGTCTGCACGCGAGTACGCAGGCTGGTCCAGTCGAGTGTCTGGGAGGTATTCACATCCACATAGCCCTCGCCACGGTGCTCGCCGATCAGTTTGATGGAATCAATCGGCAGGACTCCCTTGCTCCACAGCGAGCCTTCATAGGTTGAATAGCTGCCACGCTCCTGGGCAAGGGCACAGGAGGCTTCAATGGCGTGATAGCTGATGACCTCCATGGAGGTATCGGCAAACCTGACGGCGGCATCCGAGGCATAGGGAAGCTTCTGGATATAGAGCGCATCCTGGAAGCCCATGATGCCCAGCCCCACAGGACGGTGCTTCAGGTTCGACTTGCGCGCCTGCGGTACCGCGTAATAGTTAATGTCGATGACGTTATCCAGCATGCGCACGGCCGTCTTCACCGTGGCGCGGATTTTGGCGACATCAAGGCCATCAGGGCCGACATGATTCACCAGATTGATCGAGCCAAGATTGCAGACGGCAATTTCATCGGCACTGGTGTTCAGCGTGATTTCGGTGCACAGGTTGGAAGAGTGCACAACGCCGACATGCTGCTGCGGCGAGCGCAGGTTGCACACATCCTTGAAGGTGATCCATGGATGACCGGTCTCGAACACCATCGACAGCATCTTGCGCCACAGGTCTTGCGCCCGCACACGCTTGAACAGTTTGAGCGTGCCATCACGGGTCATCTGTTCATATTCGTTGTAGCGTTTCTCGAAGGCGGCTCCGTAGAGGTCGTGCAGATCCGGCGCATCTGCCGGAGAGAGCAATGTCCACTCGGCATCATCAAACACGCGCTTCATGAACAGGTCGGGCACCCAGTTGGCGGTGTTCATGTCATGGGTACGACGACGGTCATCGCCGGTGTTCTTGCGTAGCTCCAGAAACTCCTCGACATCAAGATGCCAGGTTTCCAGATAGGCACAGACCGCTCCTTTGCGCTTGCCGCCCTGATTCACGGCAACCGCCGTGTCATTGGCAACCTTCAGGAACGGCACCACGCCCTGGGACTTGCCGTTGGTGCCCTTGATGTAGGTGCCCAGGGCACGGACGGGGGTCCAGTCATTGCCGAGGCCGCCGGCCCACTTCGACAGCATGGCGTTGTCGCGGATGGCGCCAAAAATGCCCTCCAGATCATCCGGCACCGTCGTCAGGTAGCAGCTGGAGAGCTGCGGGCGCAAGGTGCCGGCATTGAATAGCGTCGGTGTCGAGGCCATGTAGTCGAACGTCGACATCAGGTTGTAGAACTCGATGGCACGGGCCTCGCGTTCCTTCTCCTGGATGGCCAGGCCCATGGCCACACGCATGAAAAATACCTGTGGCAGTTCGAAGCGGATGTCATTGGAGTGAATGAAGTAGCGGTCATACAGGGTCTGCAGGCCGAGATAGGTAAACTGGAAGTCGCGCTCCGGTTTAAGTGCCGCCCCCAGACGGGCCAGATCAAACTGTCCCAGCTCCGGCGCCAGCAGCTCCAGCTCAATCCCCTTCGCGATATAGCGCTTAAGTGCCTCCGGGTAGTGGCGGGACATTTCGCCCTGGGTAGCCTTGGCGGCAATCCCGAGGAAAGACAGGGCTTCGGCGCGCAGGTGATCCATCAGCAGGCGTGCGGTAACGTAGGTGTAGTTCGGCTCCTGCTCGATCAGTACGCGGGAACACATCACCATGGTCGTGTTGATGTCGGACTCTTTCACGCCGTCGTAGAGGTTCTTCAGGGTTTCCTCGACGATAAGCGTGGCATCCACGCTTGCCAGTCCTTCGCAGGCATTGATGACAAGGCCTTCCAGGCGGGCGGTATCGAGCGGGCGCCGTGAGCCGTCATCGGCAGTCACGGTCAGGGATGTCTGGATCCTTGGTGTGGTTTTTTGTTCGGTGTCACGGGCACGCGCCCGCTCCTCACGGTAGAGCACATAGGCACGGGCAATTTTCTGCTCGCCGGAACGCATCAGTGCCAGTTCCACCTGGTCCTGGATTTCCTCGATATGCACCGTACCACCCGTAGGCATGCGGCGCCTGAAGGTGCTGGAAACCATGGCGGTAAGTTGCGCCACTGTTTCATGGATGCGTGAGCTGGCGGCAGCAGTACCACCCTCCACAGCCAGAAATGCCTTGGTGATGGCGACGGCAATCTTGCCGTCGTCATAAGGCACCACCATGCCGTTGCGCTTGATCAGGCGAAGGGTGCCGGGCGCGGTGGCCAGAATATCGGTGGCGATGGCCGTGGCGATTGGCAAGGCAGGGCTGGTGGCGTCAGAGTGAGTCGTTTCCGTGAGCATGATGCATCCCGTTGGCATGAGAATGTGTGTGTTCAAAAGATCGGCACCGGCACTGCAGCCAGGCTGGGGGAGTCGTGAATGCGGGGTAAGTCAGACACTACATCTTGTGTATGCTGCATCCCGGCAAATGGAGCAGATATGCTCCTGAGCTCCCTGTAAACCATGCTGTTTTATGTGTGTTCCTGGCTTTTCCACCCTGTTTTTTCTTGATGTCAGGATGAAGGGGTGGACGTCTGTGATCAGGTAACAACGCAACATATGGTGTCGATTCTTGTTGTGGACTACAAGATAAGCCGTTTGCAGTAGTCGTGCAAGAGATGGCGGGATGAATAAAACTCTGGTTGGTCCGGATACGGATTCACTTGAGTGAGGCTGCTCTGTCTGCCTGCTGGTGTTCATGTGTCAGACACAATATATTGTGGTCTGACACACATTATGCGAAGACCGCATCTTGACGCTGTTCTGTTGTTGCCGTACCCGACGATTGTAGAGGTTTGGTTATACCCCTTGGGGTTGGCCGTACACCCCCGTATGATCCGTTTCTATCTACTTGATAAGTAAGAAGGAATCTCCACGCATGAACCAGCCTACGGAAAAGTTGCCGCGCGTACTCATTGTTGAGGACGATGAGCGTCTTGCCTCGCTGACACAGGAGTACCTGATCAGGAACGGCCTCGAGGTCGGTGTCGAGTCTGATGGCAATCGCGCTATTCGCCGCATTATTGAAGATCAGCCGGACATGGTGGTGCTTGATCTCATGCTGCCAGGGGCCGACGGCCTCAGTGTTTGCCGTGAAGTCCGTGCCCAGGGCTTCCAGCAGCCCATCCTCATGCTGACAGCCCGGACCGAAGACATGGACCAGGTGCTGGGTCTGGAAATGGGGGCGGATGACTACGTCGCCAAGCCGGTACAGCCGCGCGTACTGTTGGCACGTATCCGTGCACTCATGCGTCGCTCGGACAAGACCATGGACGACTTGCCGCAGCGACTGGATTTTGGCGAGCTCATTATTGATAACGGTGCCCGTGCCGTGATCCTGAATGGTGAAACCATCGAGTTCACCAGTGCCGAGTACGATCTGCTCTGGCTGCTGGCTTCCAATGCCGGCCGCATTCTGTCGCGCGAAGACATTTTTGAGCGTCTGCGCGGGATCGAGTATGACGGCCAGGATCGCTCGATTGATGTGCGTATTTCCCGTATCCGTCCCAAGATTGGCGATGACCCGGAAAATCCCCGTCGCATCAAGACGGTCCGCAGCAAGGGCTACCTGTTTGTGAAGGAATCCTCCTGATCCACTGACCTCGGTTGACTCCGGGACAAGCCTGATGCCCAGCAGCATATTCATCCGAATCTATGGCGGTCTTCTGCTGGTCATCACGGCGGTGGCGCTGTGCGCCTATTTTTTTGTACAGGCGGTGAATGCCCAGCGCGCGATTGCCTACCGAGAGGGGATGGCCACAGGTGTTTTTCGCCTGATTGCACTGGGGGCCTCACGCAAGGAGGGAGACGTTCGTCTGACCTGGCTGGCCGAAGCCGGCAAGCTGATGGATTCGCCCCTGGCAGTGGTTCCGCCGGATCGTGAGCAGTTCAATGATGACGAACTGGAGCGCCTTACGCAGGGGCGGGCGATTGTGCGTCTTTACGAAGAGCAGAATTTCGCCGATATCTATTCCCGTATACCGGGCGCCAAAGAGCTTTATATAAAAACCCGCATGGTCAAGGTTTCCGAGCAGCAGGCCAAGGCCATGGCCGTTTTCTGTCTGGAGGAGCTGGAGCAGTATCCAGGGCGTGAAGAGCGCCGGATCAAGGATTTGCAGCGTTATTTCAGTTACCCGCTCAATATTCTGGCGCTGGACAAGGTGGGCCTGGATCGTGATCAGCAGGCCCGTATCCGGCGCAATGAAGTGGTGCTGGTGCTGAAAGAGGGTGCCGGGACCCGCAACTCCTCCGTTCGCATTGTTGCCCCCTTGCCGGATGGTGAGCGTGTTCTGGTCATGGGCCCCATGTACCTGTTTGACTGGATGCCGGTGCAGTTGGTCATCATGGTGGCGCTGGCGGCACTGGGCATGATTACCATCGCTGCCTACTTCATCATTCATCCCCTGGAGCGCAAGCTCAACAAGATGGAGCTGGCCGTTCGCCGCATCCGGGGTGGCGACCTCAGTGCACGTGCACAGGTACAGGGGTCCGATGAAGTCAGTCAGCTTGCCCATGCGTTCAATGGCATGGCCGAGCATATCCAGCGTCTCATCGACTCTCAGCGCGAGATGACCCGTGCGGTATCACACGAGTTGCGTACCCCGGTGGCCCGACTGCGCTTTGGCATGGAAATGCTGGCCGATACGGATGACATTGATCAGCGCCATGACCAGCTTCAGCTGCTGGATCAGGATGTCGAGCAGCTCAACCAGCTGATTGATGAAATCCTGACCTATGCAAAGCTTGAGCAGGGCACGCCGTCACTCAAGTTTGAAACTTTTGAGCTTGCCGGTCTGCTGGAGCGCGTGCGCAATGAAACACAGGTGCTCAGCACGGGGCATATCATCGAGGTTGAGGGCGGCGGCACCGAGGTACGTATCGAGGCGGAGCTGCGCTACCTGCACCGGGTAATACAGAATCTGGCAGGCAATGCGGTACGGTATGCCCGCTCACGCGTGCGGCTGAGCGGCGGCATCAAGGGCAACTGGGCCTGGGTGTGTGTCGAGGATGATGGCCCCGGTATTCCGGAAAAGGACAGGGTGCGCATCTTCGAGCCGTTTGCCCGTCTGGATGACAGCCGTACCCGATCGTCCGGCGGCTACGGACTGGGCTTGTCAATTGTGCAGCGCATAGCCTTCTGGCACGGCGGAACCGTGGAGGTAGGGCAAAGTCCCGACCTCAAGGGAGCGCGTTTCATCTTTCGCTGGCCGGTGCGGCAGGCGTTGCGTAATGCCAGGCCAGACAGCAAGGCCGCCAGGGCGGCCAGATAACACGCTGTAACAGGACCCTCACATCGCCCCAACAGACGTTTTTCCGGCCTGAGAGCATTATGCTTTCAATGAAGCAGCGCTTCAGTGTCGGACTCCTCACTTGGTGTTTTTTGGTTGTACCCCTTTTAAGCCCGCATGATGCGGGCTTTTTTTTGGCCTTGCTTCCCTCATTTTTCCTTATCCTTTCCTTCCATCGCCTGGCCGCAACAGATGATTGATCGCCGATAAAACCGATTATATAATGATAAGCATTCTCATTTGATGGATCTGGTCATCATGTTTGTGTGTGTGTGTCGTGCCGTGACGGATAATGATATCGACAAGGCGGTGCAGCAACACGGGTGCTGCAGCATGCGGGACTTGCGCAATGCGCTTGGTGTGGCCACCCAGTGCGGACGTTGTGCCCTCACCGCAAAAGAGGTTCTTAACGACTCCCTTGCAAAGATGGCACGCGACATTCCCGGGGCAGCCTGACTGCTCCGGTATATGTGCCGGCTCCGGGTTTTTGGCCTAGGATGAAGGGGTTGGCGAGTCAACATTTAAAGGGAGAGCAGGGCCATGAAGGGAGATGCACAGGTTATTTCCTATCTGAACCGGGTGCTGGTCAATGAGCTGACCGCCATCAACCAGTACTTCCTGCATGCGCGCATGTTCAAGAACTGGGGGCTCAGCAAGCTGAACGAACATGAGTATCACGAGTCTATCGACGAGATGAAGCATGCGGACATGCTGATTGAGCGAATCCTCTTTCTGGAGGGACTGCCTAACCTGCAGGATCTGGGCAAGATATACATTGGTGAAAATGTCGAGGAAATGCTGAAGTGTGACCTCAAGCTCGAGCTGCAGGCCCATCCGGATCTCAAGGTGGCGATTGCTCATTGCGAGCAGGTGGGGGATTACGGGTCACGTGAGCTGTTCGAGACCATTCTGGCCAGTGAAGAGGAGCATATTGACTGGCTGGAAACGCAACTGGAGCTGATCGGGCGTGTCGGGCTGCAAAACTACCAGCAGTCCATGATGTAGGACGGTCCTGATCAGGGCTGTTTTGTGCGACTTTGGCTATGAGGCTTGTGCGAGATGTCTCAGTGGGTTTGTGCGATTTTTGAGCAATATGTTGTGCAAGAAGGCAGGTTAAACGCCTTGGTTAAAATATAACCATATGATTTTATTGTTATATTATGTTTTTCAGATCTGCGGAATGAGCGCTTGCTGGTTTCCTCCCTCTTGAGATGAAAGGGCAAAAGCCTAGTATTCAAGTTGTCGCAAGGCAGCGACAGGGAAAAGGATAGTGACCAGGATGGTCAGCCCAGGGAACAGGGGCACATGGAGGTAGCGGGTCGTCAGGCAGGGAGCCAGGGATCTGAGACGAGGGGCGGTTTCCGCCCCTTTTTAATTCAGGGCCTGTTGCAGCACCATGCAGCCGGCCAACAAAAAAAAGGCAGCCTTTGGGGCTGCCTTTTTTGTCAGGAGCGCAGTTTGAGCATTCCTGTCCTAGCGCTCAAGCAGGGGAAGCTTGTTCGGCTTGCCATCCCATTCCTTGGCATCAGCCGGGGCATCACCCTTTTCGGTAATGTTTGGCCATACTTCGGCCAGTTCGGCGTTGAGCTTGGTGAATTCCTTCTGGTTTGCCGGTACTTCATCTTCGGAGAAGATGGCGTTCGCCGGGCACTCGGGCTCGCAGAGTGCGCAGTCAATGCACTCGTCCGGGTGAATGACGAGGAAGTTCGGGCCTTCGTAGAAGCAGTCCACCGGGCAGACTTCAACGCAATCCTGGTACTTGCACTTGATACAGTTTTCGGTGACGACAAAGGTCATGCTTATCTACCTCGGGTGGTGCTGAAAGCGGCGGCTAGTCTACTGCCTGTCCCGGAGACTGGCAATTCACGATCAACAGATAAGGCATCCTGCTGCCGACAGGCTTGCCTTGGCGTTACAGCAGCTTTTTCAGTGAATACAGTGCTTCCAGCGCGGCTTTCGGGGTGAGTTCATCCGGATCCAGTGCGGCCAGTTGGCGCTCGGCGGCACTGGGTCCGCTGGCAAACAGGTCATTCTGCTGCGGTCCGGCCGCCTGACTGACCAGATGGGTACGTACTTCCTGATTCTCCAGTTGGGCCAGCTTGTGGCGGGCTGCGGTAATTACGCGACCCGGGATGCCGGCCAGCTGGGCTACCTGAAGCCCGTAACTCTGGCTGGCAGGGCCTTCCTTGACGCTATGCAGGAACAGGATGCGGTCGCCATGCTCGGCGGCGGACAAATGCACATTTACGACACCATCGCACTCGTTCGGCAGGGCTGTCAGCTCGAAATAGTGCGTCGCAAACAGTGTCAGTGCTTTCAGTTCCCGTGCCAGATAATCTGCTGCCGCCCACGCCAGCGACAGGCCATCAAAGGTGCTGGTGCCACGTCCGACCTCATCCATCAGCACCAGGCTTTCTGTCGTGGCATTGTTGAGGATGTTTGCAGTCTCCGTCATTTCCACCATGAATGTGGAGCGGCCACCGGCAAGATCATCGGATGAACCGATACGCGTGAAAATGCGATCAACCGGGCCAATGCGGGCGCTGCTGGCAGGCACAAAGCAACCGACATGCGTGAGCAGAACAATCAGTGCAGTCTGGCGCATGAATGTGGATTTACCGCCCATGTTCGGGCCGGTAATGACCAGCATGCGACGTTCGGGCGCAAGGGTCACCGAGTTCGGCGTAAAGGGTGCGTCGAGCACCTGCTCCACCACCAGATGGCGACCGGCTTCGATAAAAATTCCCGGCTCGTCGACCAGCTCCGGGCAGCACATGTTCAGCGTGCAGGCGCGCTCAGAAAATGTGGCAAGTACATCAAGCTCCGACAGGTTTTCACCGGTGACCTGCAGTACCGGCAAGTCTGTGATCAGGCGTTCCAGTAGTTCGTCGTAAAGTGCCTTTTCACGTGCCAGTGCACGAGATGATGCCGACAGTGCCTTGTCTTCAAATGCCTTTAATTCCGGAGTAATGAAGCGTTCGGCATTTTTCAGTGTCTGGCGCCTGATGAAATGTGCAGGGGCATTTTCTGCCTGTGCACGGGAGAGCTCGATGTAATAGCCACTGACACGGTTGTAACCGACTTTCAGCGTGCTGATGCCGGTCATATCGCGCTCGCGCTGTTCCAGTTGCAGCAGGTAGTCGCCTGCATTTGCACTGAGCGCGCGCAGCTCGTCCAGCTCGGCATCAAAGCCTTCGGCAATCACGCCGCCATCGCGCATGACAACGGGAGGAGATTCGATAATGGCGCGTGTCAGCAGGTCGACCAGTGCCGGGTGCTCGGAAATCTGCCGCGCAATTTCCTGCATGTGTGGTGTTTGCAGTGCGCGCAGGTCTGCCTGCAGTTGCGGCAGCAATGCCAGCGTGTCGCGCAGGCGCGAGAGATCGCGCGGACGCGCTGACTTCAGGGCGACGCGTGCCAGAATGCGTTCGACATCGCCGACATCGCGCAGGATTTCCCGCAGCGGTTCGAAGCGGTAATTCTGTTGCAGCTCGGCGACGGCTTCCTGACGACGCAGAAGGGTGACACGGTCGCGCAGGGGCTGGTGCAGCCAGCGCCGCAGCAGGCGGCTGCCCATGGCCGAAGCGCAGCGATCAAGTACCCAGGCGAGACTGTGCTCAAATTCGCCACTCAGGTTCTGGGTGAGCTCCAGGTTGCGGCGTGTGGCGGGGTC
>JBASJP010000393.1:0-1749 GCA_049655345.1 Moraxellaceae bacterium | reverse complement strand
GATCGAATGGCTTGCCATGGTCTTCCACATAAATCACGGCGCCCTCGGGCTGGGCCACCAGTTCAAACGACAGGTCGCTGGCCATCTGCACGATGCCGCCATGCCTGGGCTTGGCACCACCGTGAGCATGCGCCACATTCACACCCATGGCCGCCACACCCAGCGCCAGGGCAACTATTCCCAGAGTTTTACGGATCATTTCGGTTCATCTCCCCGGTGCAGCGCACTTGCAAAAGGCGGCGCCGCAAGGCCTTGCTTGCTCAGTATGTTTCGCCCGTTTCCTGCGTGGCCGATGCCTCCGCCTGCTGCAACAGCTGCCGTGTCGGCTTTTCACCAAACAACCAGTACAGCATCGGCGTCAGCAGGGTATCGAGCAGGGTCGAGCTGATCAGGCCACCAAAAATCACCACGGCCACCGGATGCAGGATTTCCTTGCCCGGCTCGTCCGCCGACAGCAGCAATGGCGTCAGCGCAAAGGCCGCCACCAGTGCTGTCATCAGCACGGGGGTCAGGCGTTCCAGCGAGCCACGCACGATCATGGCCTGACCGAAGGTCTCGCCCTCGTAGCGGCACAGGTTGATGTAGTGGCTGATCTTGAGGATGCCGTTTCGCGAAGCAATGCCGGCCAGCGTGATGAAGCCGACCATGGAGGCCACCGACAGGCTGACCCCCGCCAGCCACATGGCCAGCACGGCGCCAATCAGCGCCAGCGGAATGTTCGCCATGATGATGGCGGCCAGCACCACCGACTGGTAACGGGAATACAGCACCAGAAACATCAGCAGCAGCGAGACGAGCGACAGACCGATGATGAGTTGCATCGCCTGCTCCTGCGCCTGGAACTGCCCCTCCAGACTGACAAAGGTGCCCGTCGGCAAGGCTGCCGCCGAAATCTCGCCACGAATGTCCGCGACCACCGACCCCATGTCCCGGCCGTCGGTATTGGCGTAAACAACTATGCGCCGTCTCCCGTGTTCGCGGCCGATCTGGTTGGGGCCATCGGTTTCTTCCACACTGGCAAACGCAGAAACCGGCAGGCGCCCGGCGGGCGTGTCGATCAGCGTGCGCGCCAGATCCTGAGGCGTGCGCTGGGCATCGGGCAGTCGCAGGACCAGTTCATAGCGACGCGCACCGTCCACCAACTGGGCGCCATGCGCACCATCGGTCAGTGCCTGCAGCACTCGCACGGCCTCGCCCGGTGTCAGTCCCAGTTCCGCAGCCTTGCGATGATCAATCCGCACCGTGATTTGCGGAATCAGCACCTGCTTTTCCACGGTCAGGTCGACCAGACCCGGCACCGTCGCCAGACGTGTACGCATCTGCTCGGCCAGGCCACGCAAGGTATCGGTGTCATCGCCGTAGATCTTCAGCGCGATCTGCGCGCGCACGCCCGACAGCAGGTGATCCAGGCGATGCGAGATGGGCTGGCCGATGGCCACCTGCGCCGGCAGCACGGCGAGCTTGTCACGGATGTCCGCCATGATGGCCTCGCGGTCGCGTCCGGACCGTTTCAGGTCGACATCGATTTCGGCGGAGTGCACGCCTTCCGCATGCTCGTCGAGTTCGGCACGCCCCGTACGCCGCCCCACCTGCACGACCTCGGGAACACTGCGTATCAATTCTTCCGCCACCTGCCCCACGCGGTTGGCTTCGGCCAGCGAAGTGCCGGGACTGAGCATCAGTGACAACACCAGCGACCCCTCGTTGAACGCCGGCAGAAAAGCACGCGGAAAGAACGGCACGCTGGCC
>JBASJP010000392.1:0-13511 GCA_049655345.1 Moraxellaceae bacterium | reverse complement strand
GGGCCACTTCCTGATTGGTTGGTGTGTCTTCAGCCAGCAGTATCTTTATGCCTTGAAGATCTTTGTGTTTCTCTGAGGAAGGGAGTGCTGCTTGATTATTTGATGTTGGTGATACTGTCTGGGTGGGCTGAAGGTTGAGCCTGAAAGAAAAGCAGGTGCCCCCACCAATTCGTGACTGTACCTCGATGTGGCCCCCCATGATTTCCACGAGTTGTTTGACGATGGCAAGACCAAGACCGGTACCGCCGAAACGGCGCGCATGAGAGCTGTCGGCCTGAATAAATGGCTGGAAGAGGGAGTCAAGAGCATCCTGGGTTACACCGATGCCCGTATCGCAAACCTCAATGCGCAACCCAATATTTGTTTCATTACGGTCTTCACAGTGCAATGAAACATGAATGCTCCCTGCCTCTGTAAACTTTATGGCATTACCCGTTAGATTTATCAGGATTTGTCGTATCCTGTTGGGATCGCCTCGTACTTCGGATGGAACATCGGGATCAATCGTGCATTGAAGCACAAGGTTTTTGTTGTGAGCACGTTCGGATAATAGCTCAAGAACATCCTGTACAACTTGAGAAGGCATGAACGGAATGTTTTCCAGTTCAAGCTTTCCTGCTTCAATTTTTGAAAAGTCGAGAATGTCATTGATGATCGCAAGCAATGACTCACCAGATTGATGAACGGCCTCTGCCTGTCGGCGTTGCTCCGCACTCATCGGGCTGTCCAGGAGTAGCTCGGTCATGCCGAGGACCCCGTTCATGGGGGTGCGTATTTCATGACTCATCATTGCCAGAAAAAGTGATTTTGCGCGGCTTGCTGCCTCGGCTGCATCTTTTGCATGGCGCAGTTCGCTTGTTCGTGCCTCAATCAGTTGCTCAAGCCCTTCACGATGACGGGCCAGTTCTGCATCACGGGTTTCAATTTGTGCCAGCATTTCATTAAAACTGCGTACTAGTGTTCCTATTTCATCATTACTCCGTACGTGGGCCCGTATGGTGTAGTCCTGGTCTTTTGAAATACTCTCGGCAGTGGAAGCAAGCTGCAAAATTGGTGTGGTGACCTGACGCAGCAGGCGCATTCCAAGGGCTGTGGCCAAAGCAAGAGAGGCCAGTGCAAGGCTTGCCATAATCAGTAGATACAGGGTCAGCATCTGCCAGTGATGGCTGAGGTCTGCATCAATATGCAGGTGGCCTAGGATGTCCCCATCAAGCATGATGGACTGGTCGGCATGCATATGTTGTGCAAGGAGGCTGTGATCAGGCTGGGAAAGAGAGCAGTTCTTGTCATTCCCGGAGAGCTTTATGCTGACAAACTCGGATTGGGCGCGATCAAAAATGCAGGCGTTTGTTATGCTGTTCTCTGCCCTACGCGAGTACAGGATGGTACGGGCTGCACTCTGGTCTTTGAAAGCCATTGCGGCCTGCAGGTTGAATGCTGTTGCATTTGTGAGCGTGCTCAGGCGGGCATGAAGATCTTCCTTCATTTTCAGTGCGGCAGTCAGTGCAAATGCAAGCCAGGCCAGTAGCAATGCTGTTCCGGCACTGAGCAAAATGACACTGAGAAACTTTTTCTGTAATGGGAGCTTTTCAAGGAGGCGCATGTCAGGCCCCCTTGTTCACAGTGCGTGCGAGTTGTAGCAGTCGCGCACTGACTTTGATGCCTGCCTGTTGGGTGGCTGGCAGGTTGACAGAAAACTGGACTCGATTGGCATCGACAAACAGGTTGATCATGCTGTTTGGACGTGCCGTGCTAGTGGATTCGCTGATGGTCAGTGTGGCACTGCGACCTGGGGTCGGAGCTTCGCCCGGGGCGGGAGTCAGCAGGATGTGACAGCTGCTTGTGGATTCGGCTCCTGCCAGTGGTCGAACTTCAATGGTCCGTCCCTGCGCTTCCCGGCCAGCCAACAGGCGAAGTTTTCGGGCAAGTACAGTGTCACCCTGTGTGCACAGCAGGAGTCTGTCCTTGCTGTCAGTAAAAGTGCCTTCCGGCCACTCGATAAACTTGGCGAAGTTGTAGATGAAGGCCGCCTTTATGTCGGCCTCTGAGTTTTCGGCATGAACAACTGCCGCTGCCAACAAGCCGATCAGGCCGTGCAGAACTATCCTTGCCAATTTCTGTAGAGGACAATGCCTCATGAAGCCATTCCTTCGCGCCTCTACCGGATTCTGTTGTCCGACTGGCATCAAGTATTGCTGATGAAATCGACGCTGTCGAAAAATATTCGCTAATAGTGCGTAGACTGCCGGGTCGGTCAGGTGGGCCGAATTGATCGTCCTGTTCAACAGGGTGGATTGGAGGGTTTGCCATTACGAACATAAAAAACGGGCAGGCTTACGCCTGTCCGTTTTCAAAGGCGAGTATTGCTCAAGGGCTGGTAACGGCCCTGGTGCCACCACCAGCGATGTTGAGGGAGGAGGACGCCGCTACTCCCGACAATGCGGTCTGGCCTGTAAGTGTAGCCAAGTGCTCCTGCATCAACGCAATGCCATCGGCTGACGAGATAATCACTCGCGATGAGCCACCATTGCCACCAGCGGCAAGGAGCTTGCTGCCATTCCAGACAACGTCACTGAAAATGTAGCTGGATGGGCCAGCGTTAGTCGGAGTCGTCTGGTTGGTTCATGTGGAGCCGTCAGGTGATGTCATGACTACGGAGCTGGCTCCATAGTTGACGGAGGAAGCGCCATCACCGCCTCCGGCGCCTGTCCCGGGCTCCTTCGGTGGTATGGCTGTCACGCTAGCAAGGCTGTCCGGGTAACCCAATCCCCTGAACTGGGGGGGTAAGACATGCTCATGAGGCGACAGCACGCCACGCCTTCCCTATAATCGGTTCCCTGTTTCATTCTCAGCGGATGTTCCCGATGTTCGATAACCTCACCGATCGCCTCAGTCACAGCCTTCGCAATGTCACGGGCTCCGGTCGTCTGACCGAGGACAACATCAAGGACACCCTGCGCGAAGTTCGCATGGCTCTGCTGGAGGCGGATGTCGCCCTTCCGGTGGTCAAGGACTTCATTGACCGTATCCGTGAGCAGGCGCTGGGGCAGGAGGTCATGCAGGCCCTGTCACCTGGCCAGGCATTTGTAAAGATCGTGCATGACGAGCTCGTGCGCACCATGGGCGATGCCAACGAATCCCTGAACCTTGCGACCACGCCGCCAGCAGTCATCCTGATGGCGGGCCTGCAGGGTGCCGGTAAAACCACTACGGTGGGCAAGCTGGCGAAGTATTTGCAGGAGCGTGAGAAGAAAAAGGTGCTGGTGGTCTCTGCCGACATTTACCGTCCTGCCGCTATCCGGCAGCTGGAGATGGTTGCCGCCGATGTCGGTGCCATTTTCTTTCCGTCTACCCCGGATCAGCACCCCAATGACATTGCCCGTGGTGCCATCGCCGAAGGCAAGCTGAAGTTTGTTGATGTCGTCATCATTGATACCGCCGGTCGTCTTCATATTGATGAAGAGATGATGGACGAAATCAAGTCGCTGCATGCGGCGATCAACCCGGTCGAAACCCTGTTCGTGGTGGATGCCATGACGGGTCAGGATGCGGCCAACACGGCCAAGGCATTTAACGATGCCTTGCCGCTGACCGGCGTGATCCTCACCAAGACCGATGGCGACGCCCGTGGGGGTGCCGCACTGTCCGTGCGCATGATTACCGGCAAGCCCATCAAGTTTCTCGGCATCGGTGAAAAGTCCGATGCGCTGGAGCCTTTCCATCCTGACCGAGTTGCCTCCCGTATTCTCGGCATGGGTGACGTGCTCTCGCTGGTGGAAGAAGTCGAGCGCAAGATCGACAAGGAAAAGGCTGAGAAACTCGCCAAGAAGCTCCAGAAGGGTAAGGGCTTCGATCTGCAGGATCTGCTTGAGCAGTTCCAGCAGATGCGTAACCTCGGCGGCATGGGTGGTTTGCTCGACAAACTGCCCGGCATGAACAGTGCCCAGATCCAGCAGGCCATGGCCGGTGGTGCACCCGAGAAGGAAATGAAAAAGATGGAAGCGGTCATTCTGTCCATGACCCCGGCCGAGCGCCGCAAGCCCGACCTCATCAACGGTTCGCGCAAGCGCCGTATTGCCACCGGTTCGGGCACCCAGATTCAGGACGTGAACCGCGTGCTCAAACAGCATGGCCAGATGGAAAAGATGATGAAGAAGCTGTCATCCCCGTCCGGCATGATGAAAATGATGCGCGGCATGAAAGGCATGATGGGGCAGGGTGGTGCCGGTATGCCCCCGGGCATGGGCGGTCCAGGTGGTATGGGGGGCATGGGAGGGTTGCCAGGTCCCGGGGGGCTCAAGCTGCCGGACGGTTTCAACAAGAAGAAGTAATTGGTAAAAACGGGTCTGCGCAAGCAGGCCCTTTTTTATGGGCGGGCGTTAGCGGCGCAAACCGGCCAGCGAGGCGGCCAGAATCAGTCCGGTACCGGTGAGTGCATAGCCATCCGGCGTTTCTCCCCACAGGGCCCAGGCATAAATTCCGGCCACCACAATGGCCAGGTAGGTGACGGGTCCAATCCGGTTGGCCGGGGCAAGGGCGTAGGCCCGTGTCAGGCAAAGCTGGCTGAGCGTTGCCAGAATGCCCACGGCAGCCAGCAAGCCAAACTCGTGCGGAGTAATCCGGCGGCCTGCCCAGAACAGCGGAATGGTCGACACCACAGTGGATATCAGCGCGAAGTAAAACACGACGCGGGTGGCCGGTTCCGTCGCCCCCAGTGCACGCACGGTCACGAAGGCAGTGGCCGCCAGTACGCTCGAACCAAGCCCGATCAGGGCAAAATGATTGACCAGTCCCTCATCAGGCTTGCAGACCAGCGCCACACCGACAAAGCCGATCAGCGCCGATAGCCAGGCGCGACGGGTCATTGGTTCCTTGAGAAACAGCCATGCCACCAGCGGAATGAAGACCGGGGAGGAGTAGGTAAAGATCATGGCGCTGGACAGCGGGAGATGAGCGATTGCGTAGAAAAAGCCGTACATGGCCGTCAGGCCGGTCAGCGCCCGCCAGAGATGCCGAGGAAACACGGACGTCCTGAGGCCTGCTTCACCCTGCATCAGCATGATGGGAAGCAAGAGCACCAGCCCTGCCAGATTGCGGGCAAAGACCACGATTTCATTGCCCACACTGTGCGAGGCAAGGCGGATGAAAACCCCCATCGTGGCAAACAGGATGGCCGAGAGGGCCAGCAGGGCAGCACCCTTGAGAATGGATTGAGCAGGCAAGGCTGGGGGTCTCCGGCACAGCCGGTGGCGCGGGGCCACATGATAGCGCAGGCCGGGCGCTAGCGGGGAAATCAGGCTTTCATCAGACGGCGACTTCCCGTACAATTTGCGACCTTCCGCGCCGGGTTGATTTCCGTAGCGCCCCCGCGGACCGACAAACTACGGAAACCCAGTTAAGGATACCTGATCATGGTCACTATTCGTCTCGCCCGTGGCGGCGCCAAGAAGCGTCCCTTCTACTCCGTCGTTGTGGCTGACAGCCGCAACCCACGCGATGGCCGTTTCATCGAGCGTGTTGGCTTTTTCAACCCGGTTGCCCGTGGTCAGGAAGAGCGTGTTCGTATTGACACAGAGCGCTACCAGTACTGGGTTTCCCAGGGTGCTCAGCCGTCCGAGCGTGTTGCTGCGCTGGTGAAGGCCGTCGCCAAGGCAGTCTGAGCATCATGACGACGAAGGCGCCGGCACAGGTGCCGGCCGCCTCCGATCTGATCGCCATAGGGCATGTCAGTACGCCCTATGGGGTGAAGGGCTGGGTCTGGGTACATGCCCTGACCGACCCCATCACCAACCTGTTCGGCTATCAGCCCTGGTACCTGAAGACCCGTGAGGGCTTCAAGGCAGTCAAGGTGCTGGAGTGGCGGGTGCAGGGCAAGGGCATTGTTGCCCAGCTTGACCTGTCCCCGGACCGTAATGCGGCTGAAGCATTACGAAACCTTGAAATATGGGTTCGCAAGGACGCCCTGCCTGAGCTTGAAGAGGGTGACTATTATTGGTCGGACCTCATTGATCTGGCAGTACGTACGACGGATGGCCAGTTGCTTGGCACCGTACACAGCATGATGGAAACCGGCTCTAACGATGTGCTGGTGGTACAAGCTTCAGCGGACAGTCTGGATGATCAGGAGCGTCTGGTGCCCTGGTTGCCTGGTGAGGTAGTCAAGGATGTGGATCTGGTCGGACGTGTCATTACCGTCGATTGGGATCCTGCGTTTTGATCAGGGCCTTGATTGACGCCTTGACTGGAAGGGAGCACTGAGCATGTGGGTCGGGCTGATCAGCCTGTTTCCGGACATGTTTCGGGCAGTGACCGAAAGTGGTATTACCAGCCGCGCCGTGAAGAACGGTTTGCTGACGCTGGAAAGCTGGAACCCTCGGGATTTTGCCGAGGACAATTATCGCCGCGTGGACGATCGCCCTTATGGTGGCGGCCCCGGTATGGTGATGCTGATCGAGCCGCTGCGGCGCTCGATCACGGCGGCCAGGGCGGCGGCCCAGGCCAAAGGCCTGTCACCGAAAGTGATTTACCTGTCACCACAGGGCCGGGTGCTTGACCAGGCGGGTGTGCAGGAGCTGGCGACAGCAGAGTCGATGATTCTGCTCTGTGGCCGCTACGAAGGCATTGATGAGCGGCTGATTCAACGTGAAGTGGATGCCGAATGGTCGATTGGTGACTATGTACTGTCGGGTGGCGAATTGCCGGCGATGGTCCTGATCGATGCGGTAACGCGATTACTGCCGGGTGCGCTCGGTTGCGAGGCTTCGGCGGAAGAAGACTCCTTCAGCGATGGCCTGCTGGACTGCCCGCACTACACCCGCCCGGAGGTTTACGAGGGTGAGGACGTGCCACCGGTGTTGCTGTCTGGTGATCATGCAGCGATTCGCAAGTGGCGTCGCAAACAGAGTCTGGCCAGAACATTGCAGCGTCGCCCTGATCTTCTGGAGAAGGTCACGCTGGATAAAGAGCAGAAGAAACTGCTCGACGAGATCCGTCGCGAGAGCGGCGAGGGTGAGAAGGCGCAGTAAGGTCTTTTTACCTCCATGGGTGTGCCGGGTAACCGGCGTGCCAAATGTGAACGGTGTGTATGCGCCGGGCGGCTTCACAAAAAAGCCGACCCACAGCCTCTGTCACCATATATTGAGGAAATGCCATGAGCGGCAAGCATCCCCTGGTTCAATACGTTGAACAGTCCCAACTCAAGCAGAACGTGCCGTCTTTCGGCCCGGGCGATACCGTTATCGTTCAGGTGAAGGTTAAGGAAGGCGACCGTGAACGTCTGCAGGCTTACGAAGGCGTTGTTATCGCCAAGAAAAACCGTGGCCTGAACTCGGCTTTCACCGTGCGCAAGATTTCGAATGGCGTCGGTGTTGAGCGTGTGTTCCAGACGCATTCTCCGGTGGTTGACTCCATCGAAGTGAAGCGTCGTGGTGACGTTCGCCGTGCCAAGCTGTACTACCTCCGCGATCGTTCCGGCAAGTCCGCACGTATCAAGGAAAAGCTGGCTCCGCGCGCCGCGAAGTAAGTGGTGCACTGAGTTGCAGGAAAACGGCCTTCGGGCCGTTTTTTTATGGGCGCGGTATGAGTATGTTGCGCGGGAATCCTCCGCTATGATCCCGGCATGACATCAAGCCTGTCTCGCCCGCGCGGCCGTCCGCGCAAGGAAGAAAACACCCTGCCCGAGCCGCCGGAGCTGCGCCAGTTCCGCAGCAAGCTCGTGGTGGAGGGCATGAGCCGTCACTCCATCAGTGCGTACCTGAGCGACCTGCACAAGCTGGCGGAGTGGGCATCGCCAAGGCCGCTGCTTGGTCTGGATCATGAGGACCTGATCCGTTTCATCCGGGAGTTGCAGGAAGAGGGGAGTCATCCCCGCTCACGTGCCCGTTTTCTTTCGGCGTTGCGCCGCTTCTATCGCTTTCATCTCTCCCAGCACAGGCTCACCCTGGATCCGACCCTCAATCTGGATACGCCCAAAATCGGTCGGCCCTTGCCCAAGGATCTGTCGGAGGCGGAGGTTGAGAAGTTGCTGGCGGCTCCCCTGACAGAAACATCGCTGGGGCTGCGGGACCGTGCCATGCTGGAGCTGCTCTATGCCTGTGGTTTGCGCGTCTCGGAGTTGGTGGGCTTGCGTATTGATCAGCCCAATTTGCGCGGGGGCTTTGTCCGCGTCACGGGCAAGGGCAGCAAGGAGCGGCTGGTGCCGATGAATCAGGAGGCGATGGATTGGCTGGTCCGCTATGTGGAGCAGGCGCGCCCGGCTCTCGTTGCCGGCTCGCCGACCGAAGCCCTGTTTCCCAGTCGTGAAGGGGAGTTCATGACCCGGCAGACCTTCTGGTACCGGATAAAGGCGTTGGCGCAAGCCGCTGGCATCAACAAGCCGTTGTCGCCCCACACCCTTAGGCATGCCTTTGCCACACACCTGCTGAATCATGGGGCAGATCTGAGGGTAGTGCAGATGCTGTTAGGTCACAGCGATCTGTCCACCACCCAGATTTATACCCATATCGCCAATCAGCGCTTGCAGGAGCTTCACGCCATTCATCACCCCCGGGGTTGAGCGTTATCCCAGTCTGGTGCCGTTTACGCTTGTGCTATCAACATTTGCATGTGTCCCGACGTATGCTTGGGAAACTGTTTTATGGAGTCACCCAATGAAGTTCCTGTCTGTTCCGGTAGTAATGATTGCGATGTTGTTGGCTGGAGTGGCACAGGCCGGTCCGGAGGATGTCATTCGGGCCAGACTCAAGGCCGCCATGCCCAAAGCCGAGGTTGTGAGCATTCGGGCCACGCCTTCAGGGCTATATGCAGTGAATGCCAAGGGTTACGAGCCGATTTACGTCACGCCAGACGGGCGCTATCTGTTTCAGGGCGAGCTACTTGAGATTCAGGGCAGCAGGATTGTGAATGTCGCTGACGTTGCCATGGCCGGCGAAAGCAAGGCTGCTCTGGCCACACTGGCCATTGGCGATACCGTGAATTTTCCTGCCGCCGGTGGCAAGCCAAAGGCCGTGGTGCATGTGTTCACCGATGTCGATTGTGGTTATTGCCGCAAGTTGCATCAGGAGATTGCCCAGATCAACAAGCTGGGGATCGAGGTGCGTTACCTGGCCTTTCCCCGTGCCGGAGAAAACACGCCGACGTCCCGCAAGCTGGATAACGTGTGGTGTGCCAAGGATCGCCAGTCTGCCATGACCCAGTCCAAGCAAGGCAAGGTGGTTGCCGAGGCCGGCAAACTCTGCAAATCACCAGTGAATGAGCAGTATGAACTGGGGGTAAAGCTCGGGGTACGTGGCACCCCGGCCATCTTCGCTCCGGACGGCACCCAGATCGGCGGCTATCTGGCTCCCGCAGACATGGCCAAGGCACTCGGCATCCGCTGATTAGGGTTTCAGCCCTTTGATGAAATTCTGCCCGTCCCGGGTTTGACAAACCCCGGGACGGGCCATAATGTTGCGCCCTCAAAATACCGGCCCAAGGCATTGTCATGCCTGCCGGTCGCTGTCTCTTGCGCCATCAAGGCGCACTCGAATGCATTCAGGTGATGATGTGAAACCGGTGTCTGTGGGTATTGTGGGCCTTGGTACGGTTGGTGGCGGTGCCTTCAACCTGCTCCGCGAGAATGCTGCTGAAATCAGCCGTCGTACCGGTCGTGATATTCGCGTGTCTCATATTGGCGTCCGTCGGGACAAGCCGGGGTATGACCTGTCCGGTACCCAGGTCAGCCAGGACATCTTTGCGGTCGTCAATGATCCTGCGATTGATATCGTGGTAGAGGTTATTGGTGGCACTACTACCGCACGTGAAGTGGTGATGCAGTCGATTGCCAATGGCAAGCATGTCGTCACGGCGAACAAGGCGCTGTTGGCCGAGTATGGCAACGAGATTTTCGCCGCTGCAGAACAGAAGGGTGTCTATGTTGCCTTCGAGGCGGCGGTTGCCGGCGGCGTGCCCATCGTCAAGGTGATGCGTGAAGGTCTGGCTGCAAACCGTATCGAGTGGCTGGCCGGCATCATTAATGGCACCGGCAATTTCATCATGACCGAGATGCGCGAAAAGGGCCGTGACTTCTACGACGTGCTCAAGGAAGCGCAGGCACTGGGTTATGCCGAGGCTGATCCTACCTTTGATGTGGAAGGGATTGACGCGGCGCACAAGCTGACCATCCTTGCATCGCTGGCGTTTGGCATTCCACTGCAGTTCAAGAAGGCTTACACCGAAGGCATTACCAAGCTTACGCGTGATGATGTTGCTTATGCCGAGGAACTGGGTTTCCGCATCAAGCACCTTGGCATTGCCCGTCGCGTTGAAAAAGGTATCGAGTTACGCGTTCATCCCACGCTGATTCCGGCCGAGCGTCTGATTGCCAATGTGAATGGCGTCAAGAATGCCGTGCTGGTGCAGTCGCAGCCGGTTGGGGCCACGCTTTACTATGGCTCGGGTGCTGGTGCCGGCCCGACAGCATCGTCGATTGTCGCGGACATTGTCGATGTAGTGCGTGCCATGGGGTCTGACAACAGCACGTTTGTCCCTCATCTCGCCTTCCAGCCGGATGCCATTAGCGATACACCGATCCTGCCTATGGATGAAGTGGTGACGTCCTATTACCTGCGCCTCACCGCCAATGATCGTCCCGGGGTGCTCGCTGATGTGACACGTATCCTGTCGGAGCATGCCATCAGTATCGAAGCCATCCTGCAGAAACCGGCACACGAGGCTGGATCAGTGCCGGTCATCATTCTCACCAAGCCGGTGGTGGAACGTGAAATGAACCAGGCCATTGCTGAAATGGAAGCGCTGGCTGATGTGATTGGAAAGGTGGTACGCATCCGTCTTGAAAATCTGGATGCGTAAAACAACATGCCTCCCGGTTGAAATGAGGCATGGCGGATTTTGTGTAAACCTGAATTTTGCTTGAATAGAGAAACGACATGAACTTTGGCAACCGCTACACCGGCCTGATCAACAAGTACCGTGACCATCTGCCAGTCTCTGACGACACGCGCCTGATTTCGCTGGGTGAGGGTAATACGCCGCTCATCAAGCTGCAGAATATTCCGAAGATGATTGGCAAGGATGTCGACATTTATGTGAAGTATGAAGGTCTGAATCCCACAGGTTCCTTCAAGGACCGTGGCATGACCATGGCCGTGACCAAGGCAGTTGAAGCGGGCAGCAAGGCCATCATCTGCGCCTCGACGGGTAACACCTCGGCCGCTGCCGCTGCATACGCAGCCCGTGCCGGCATCACGGCATTCGTGCTGATTCCCGAAGGCAAGATTGCGATGGGCAAGCTGGCACAGGCCATGATGTATGGTGCAGTGACTCTGCAGATTCGTGGCAACTTTGACGCAGGCATGGAGCTGGTGAAGCAGGTTGCCGCACATGCTCCGGTCACCATCGTGAACTCCATCAATCCCTACCGTCTGCAGGGCCAGAAGACAGCGGCGTTTGAAATTGTCGAAGAACTGGGTTTCGCCCCGGACTTCCACTGCCTGCCGGTCGGCAATGCTGGCAACATCACGGCGCACTGGATGGGCTACAGCGAGTACCACGAGCGCGGTATCGTCAACAGCCGACCCAAGATGGTGGGTTATCAGGCAGCCGGCTCCGCACCTTTCATGCGTGGAGGTCCTGTTGCCAACCCGGAAACGGTGGCCACAGCCATTCGTATCGGCAATCCGCAGTCCTGGGAAAAGGCCTGGGAGCTGCAGAAGGTTTCCGGCGGCTGGTTCGATGAACTTGCCGATCAGGAAATCCTGGATGCGCAGCGTCTGCTGGCCATGTATGAAGGCGTGTTCTGCGAGCCGGCCTCGGCAGCGTCGCTGGGTGGTGCCATTCGCGACATCAAGTCCGGCAAGATTCCAGAGGGTTCCAAGGTGGTCTGCACCTTGACCGGTAACGGTCTCAAGGACCCGGATACCGCAATCGGCCAGTGCAGCAATGCTGTGCTCAAGACCATTGACGCCACGCTGGATCAGGTCAAGGACGCGATCCTCAAGTCCATGGCGGGCTGAGTGCGTTATCGCTGAAAAGGCCCGGCAATGCCGGGCCTTTTGCTTTCTGGTCTCCCTGAGTTCCTTTCATCGGTTGCCCGGAACCACCTTACTGCTGCTGAAGGGGCTCCCTGTAATATGTCCGGCATGAAAAAAATCCTGCGTACCCGCGACGTTCCTGCGACTCCTGTTGAACTGAATGGCATCCATCCTGTGCTTGCAGGCATTTATGCTGCTCGCGGGGTACGTTCGTCAGATCAGCTTGTGCGAAGCCTGCAGGGACTGCACAAGCCATTGCTCAAGGGTATGGAGACGGCCCTGGGTCTTCTGGGGACGGCCCTGCGCGAGAACCGGCGGATTCTTGTCGTCGGCGATTTTGATGCGGATGGCGCGACCAGTACGGTCCTGGTGGTGCGTGCCCTGCGTGCGATGGGGGCAGGACAGGTAGATTACCTCGTGCCCAACCGTTTCACTTATGGCTATGGCCTCACGCCCGAAATTGTTGAGCTGGCACGTGCGACCAGATCACCGGATCTGATTGTGACGGTCGATAACGGGATTTCCAGTATTGAAGGTGTGGCAGCCGCCAATGCACTGGGAATGCAGGTGCTGATTACCGATCACCATCTGCCGGGTGCTGTACTGCCGGATGCAGCTGCCATCCTCAATCCCAATCAGCCAGGCTGTGACTTTCCCAGCAAACACCTTGCCGGTGTCGGCGTGGCGTTTTATTTGATGTCCCGGCTGCGTACCCATCTGAAAGAGCAGGGCTGGTTCGTGGAGAAGGGCATTCCCGAGCCGGTAATGGCGGAGTATCTGGATCTGGTGGCATTGGGTACGGTGGCGGATGTGGTGCCGCTGGATGCCAATAACCGCGTGCTGGTGCATCAGGGGCTGGCGCGCATTCGTGCCGGCCGTTGTCGCCCGGGTATTTCGGCCTTGCTGGCCATCGCCGGCAAAAGCCCTGCGCAACTGGTGGCCACGGATTTAGGCTTTCAGGTTGCCCCGCGCCTGAATGCGGCAGGACGTCTTGATGACATGTCACATGGTATCGAGTGCTTGCTGACGGACTCTCCGGATATGGCTGCGCAATTTGCAGCGGAGCTGGACGGTCTTAATGTTGAGCGCCGGCAGATCGAGGGCAACATGCAGAATGAAGCCATGCATGTGCTTAAGACGTTCGCGCTCGACAAGACTGCGCTGCCATTCGGGCTGGCCCTGTTTCATCGCGATTGGCATCAGGGTGTGATTGGCATTCTTGCAGGCCGTCTGAAGGAGCGCTTCCATCGACCTGTCATTGCCTTTGCTCCTGGCGACAAGGCAGGCCTTGAGCTTAAAGGGTCGGCACGCTCCATTCCCGGCGTACATATACGGGATGTGCTGGACTCGGTGGCCGCCAGAAATCCCGGGCTCATTACCCGGTTTGGTGGCCACGCGATGGCCGCGGGCCTGTCCCTGCCTGCGGTTCATCTGGAGGACTTCCGGGCAGCCTTCAATGCAGCGGTGCGCGAAGTAGTGGAC
>JBASJP010000391.1:0-2224 GCA_049655345.1 Moraxellaceae bacterium | reverse complement strand
TATCACGGTAACTCACGATATTCTGCGCAATCGTGCTGTTGAGCCCGGCAATGCGTGCGAGCAAGGCCGCCGAAGCCGTGTTCACATCCACCCCCACGGCATTCACGCAGTCTTCCACCACCGCATCCAGCGAACGCGCCAGCTTCATCTGGTTCACATCATGCTGGTACTGGCCCACCCCGATGGATTTCGGATCAATCTTCACCAGCTCCGCCAGCGGGTCCTGCAGACGACGCGCAATCGAGACGCCGCCGCGATAGGACACATCCAGATCCGGAAACTCAGCTGCGGCCAGTGCAGACGCGGAATACACCGAGGCGCCGGCTTCGCTGACCACGATCTTGGTCATCTTCAGTTCGCTGTGCTTCTTGATCAGTTCTGCCGCCAGCTTGTCGGTTTCACGCGAGGCAGTACCGTTACCGATTGCGATCAGGTCAACCTTGTGACGCTGGCACAGCACGGCAAGAATGGCGATGGACTTGTCCCATTCGTTTTTCGGTTCGTGCGGAAAAATCACGCCGTGATCAACCAGCTTGCCGGTGTTGTCGACCACCGCCACCTTCACACCGGTACGCAAACCCGGATCCAGACCCAGCGTGGCACGCGGGCCGGCCGGTGCAGCCATCAGCAAGTCCTTGAGGTTGTCGGCAAACACATTGATGGCTTCCAGCTCCGCACTGCACTTGATTTCGCCCAGCAGATCGGTTTCCAGATGCGTCAGCAGTTTCACGCGCCACGTCCAGCGCACCACTTCTGCCAGCCATGCATCGGCGGCACGCTTTTCGTTCTTTATGCCGGCATGCGCTGCAATCATGCCTTCGGCCGGATGTGGTGCACCTTCTTCCTGATTGGGCATTTCCAGCGCCAGCGTGAGGAAGCCTTCATTGCGACCACGGAACATGGCAAGCGCACGGTGCGAGGGCACTGCCTTCAGTGGCTCGCGGTGATCAAAATAGTCACGGAATTTTGCACCTTCATTTTCCTTGCCCGGCACCAGCTTTGCGGTGACATCGCTGTGCTCGGTAAGGAAGGCACGCAGGCGGGCCAGCAGGTCGGCGTTTTCGGCAAACCGCTCCATGAGGATATGCTTGGCACCATCCAGCACCGCTTTGGTATCGCCATAATTGAGGGCGGCATTGATGAAAGCCTGCGCTTCGGTTTCCGGCACCAGCGCCGGATCGGCCAGCAACTTGTCGGCCAGTGGCTCGATGCCCGCTTCACGCGCCAGCATGCCCTTGGTCACGCGACGCGGCTTGTACGGCAGGTACAAATCTTCCAGACGCGCCTTGGTGTCAGCATCGAGCAACTGCACCTTGAGCTCCGGCGTCAGCTTGCCCTGCTCCTCGATGCTTTTGATGATGGCATCGCGGCGGTCTTCCATTTCACGCAGGTAGACAAGACGCTCTTCCAGATTACGCAGCTGGGTATCATCAAGACCGCCGGTGACTTCCTTGCGGTAACGGGAGATGAAGGGCACGGTGGCCCCGCCATCCAGCAACTCCACGGCCGCAACCACCTGGGCGAGACGGGCATTGATCTCGGTGGCAATGGACTGGGCAATCTTGACTGAGCGATCCGACATGTAGAAATCCTGCAACTGCGGTGACGAAGCGGGCCATCTTAAAGCTGCTTTGCCGTGCTGGGCAGACTTGTCTTCATCGTCAGGTCATGGTGGGTTCATGTGGGCGTGTTTAAATAGGCAATTGTCATCACCACCCGCTCACCAAATGACCACATCCGCTGAAGTACCCGCCGCTGTCTCCTTTCGTGACGCCCTGAAGTTCTGGTGGAAACTGGGCTGGATCAGTTTTGGCGGACCGGCCGGGCAAATCGCCCTCATGCATGCCGAGCTGGTGGAACGCCGCCGCTGGATCTCCGAGAAGCGCTTCCTGCACGCCCTCAACTACTGCATGGTGCTGCCCGGTCCCGAGGCACAGCAGCTTGCCACCTATATCGGCTGGCTGATGCATGGCACCCGGGGTGGCATCGCTGCCGGCGCCCTGTTTGTGCTGCCGTCGCTCTTCATCATCGCAACGCTGGCCTGGGTCTATCTGGCCTTCGGCCATTTGCCCGCCATCGCCGCCATCCTCTGGGGCATCAAGCCCGCCGTGGTGGCCATCGTGCTGGCGGCCGCCTGGCGCATCGGCAAACGCAGCCTGAAGAACGGCTGGCTGTGGGCCATCGCCGGCCTGTCCTTTGCCTGCCTCACCTTCCTGCACCTGCC
>JBASJP010000390.1:0-5185 GCA_049655345.1 Moraxellaceae bacterium | reverse complement strand
GCATTCGTCTTCGACTCCAATGTTGTCTCCGTACCTGGCAATGGTTGCCCCGAGTAATCGTTAACCTGCACTCAACGGCACCAAGTAGACGCACAACAATTTGACAAGGGGACGGCAAACCGTCCCTGGAGAACGAAATGAAATTCGCAAAAACATCTCTGGCACTTGCACTTGCATCAGTCGCCGCACTAACCAGCACTGCCGCAGTTTCTGAAGACCAGACAAAAGGCTGGTACGGTGGATTCAACATCGGCCAGTCAAGAGCCACTATTGACGATGAACGGATCATTGCAGAACTGCTGAACAGTGGTCTTTCGACAACCAGCCTCACTAATGACGACCGGGACACCGGATTCAAGATTTTCGGCGCCTATCAGTTCAACAAGAATATTGCGATAGAAGGCGGATATTTTGATCTTGGCGAGTTTGGCTATAGCGCAGTGACCTCCCCACCGGGAACACTCGCCGCCACAATGAAAGCGCGCGGCCTGAATGTCGATGTCGTTGGCATACTTCCTCTCACTGAAAAGCTGTCTGCCTTCGGCCGAGCTGGCGTTAACTATGCCGACGTCAAGGACTCGTTCAGTGGCTCCGGCGCTGTCACCGTACTTGCACCTTCGCCCAGTGAAAAAGGAGCCAGCTACAAGATGGGTCTTGGCTTGCAGTATGACTTTACCAGAAGCATTGGCGTTCGTGCCGAGGCAGAACGCTATCGCCTGGATGATGCCATCGGCAACATGAGTGACATCGACCTTGTGTCGCTTGGCCTGGTCTTCCGCTTCGGTGGAAATGACAAGAACCAGGAGGAGTCATCCGCCGATACAGCCACAACAACCGCACCACAAAAGCCGGCACCAGTTGTCGTCGTTGTGCCCGTAGCCAGGAAAACAAGCCAGTACTGCAGCATTCTGGATCTCAATTTCGAAATTGACGAAGGCGAAACCCAGGCAAACGACAAGGAAAAACTTGGTGTCGTCGGCACATTCATGAAGAAATACCCGGACACAACGGCCGTTATCGAAGGCCACTCCGATGACATTGGAACGGATCAGTACAATCTTGAACTGTCGCAGCAAAGGGCGGACAGCACGGTTAAATACCTGACTGAAAATTTCAAGATTGCTCCATCCCGACTGTCTGCCGTTGGTTACGGGAAAATGCGACCCATTGCCGACAACAGCACTCCGGAAGGCCAGCGGGCAAATCGCCGCATCAATGCGGTGATCGCCTGTGCCCAGGACATTGAAGGACTCACCGTAGCACCAGCCCGCACCACCATGGCACTGGAAATGGATTTTGACCCGTACAGTGCCGAAATTGACCCGGCATACCGCGATCAGCTTCGCAGCATAGCGAAATTCATCAAGGAAAATCCTTCTGTCAATGCCTCCGTGGAAGGCCATGCAGGAAAGTATGTCGGCAACACTTCAGTCACTGCAGAAGAAGCAATGACCATCTCCAAACGTCGCGCCGAAAGCGTGGTCAATCACCTGGTTGACAAGCTTGGGGTTCCTCGCTCACGACTCTCCGCAGAAGGATATGGCCAGACACGTCGTGTTACTTATGGCACGACACTGGAAGACCAGCAGGAAAATCGCCGGGTCAACATCATCCTGACCTACAAGAAATAAACCTTCAGGGAGCAGACCGTGAACATGCTGGTCTACCCTGAAAAAAAGCCCGCACGGCGCATGCCGTGCGGGCTTTTTTTTGATTCGCCCGTACCGGCGGCAACAATGATGGTCGTACTGGCTGCCTTCACTTTGTTCAGCCTGTCAGGTTGCGCCACGCTCCCTGACGCCTCAACGGACAGAAGCCAGCCACATACAAAGCTGATCACGCTGGACGGAGCGCATGGCCAGGTACCTGCAGCAAAATCAGACGCCATCCTGGACAAGCTTACAGACGACACCAATCATGAAGATCCGCTACAGCGACATCTTGCCTATGAGCAAGCCATCAATATCGGTAGCCCTCTGGTCATCGGCAACAAGGTAACCTTGCTGCAAAACGGGCCTGACACCTACAAAGCCATGCTCGCCGCAATACGCACAGCAAAAAACCACATCAATATGGAAACCTATATCCTGGGCGACGGTGCAACCGGGGTGCAGTTTTCCGATGCATTACTGGAACGGCAATATGCCGGGGTACAGGTCAACATCATTTACGACAGCATCGGCAGCCTGTTGACCACGCCCGCATTTTACGACCGGCTACGCGATGGAGGCATACAGTTACTCGAGTTTAATCCGGTAAACCCTCTGACAGGCAACAAACGCTCATGGCTGCTGAACAATCGTGACCATCGCCGGCAGCTTATCATTGACGGCCACACTGCCTTTACTGGCGGGATCAACATCAGCGATACCTATTCCAGTGCTCCATCAAGCACCCGGTCAAGACAAAAGCTCGCGAAAAAACAGGCAACCACTGACGGCTGGCGGGATACCCACATCAAAATAGAAGGCCCCGTGGCTGCCGAATTCCAGAAACTTTTCATCGACACCTGGACCCGCCAGAAGGGAGCCCCGCTGGCAAGCAGGAACTACTTTCCGCCCCTGACATCGCATGGCAACGAAATAGTTCGTGCCATCGGCAGCAAACCAACAGACCCCAAGAGCCTTATTTACCTGACACTGATGTCGGCAATCACTCACGCAAAGAGCACAGCCTACTTCACCATTGCCTATTTCGCACCAGACCCCCAACTGCTCAAGGCGCTTGTTGATGCCGCACAACGGGGTGTCGATGTTCGCCTGGTACTTCCGGAGAAAACCGATTCATGGGCCATCTTCCACCTGGGCCGGTCCTACTACACAAAACTTCTTCGTGGTGGCGTTCGCATTTACGAAAGACGAGGGCCTGTCATGCACGCAAAGACTGTCTGCATTGACGGAATCTGGTCAAGCGTCGGATCAGCAAACATGGACTGGCGCAGCTTTCTGCATAACGATGAAATGAATGCCGTCATTCTTGGTCATGACTTTTCGCGGCAGATGGATATCATGTTTTTTAATGACATTAACGAGTCAACAGAGATAAAACTTGTGCAGTGGAATAAGCGGCCATTAATGATGCGCATAAAGGAAAAGACGGCACGATTAGGCGCCTACTGGCTTTAGCAGACAGAATAATCATAGGCATTTAATGATGAAAAAAATGGCCTTTCGCATGAATCATGCGAAAGGCCATTTTAAAATATTTCATTTATCCTTAATGCATCATGAAAATCATGACTTCAGCTTTTCTACCGCAGATGTAACCGACACTTTCAGATCATCCCATGTCGTTTCGACATTTTTCTTGACCTTGTCCCATGCCTCTTCACCGGCAGCCGAAAGTTCTGCCAGCTTTGAGTTGGCCACACCAACCTTGTCTTCCAGTTCAGCAACCATCTTGTTCATTTCAATCTGGGCATCTGCCTTTGCGCCCATGGCCTTTGCCTTGAGCTTGCTGATGTCAGCTGACCAGCCATCCAGCTGAGCCTGGTACTTCTGTGCGTAGAGTTCTTTGTCGTTCATGTTGATTACCTGCTTGAATGCTTCGAGAATTGATCAGAGCCGGGAGGCTACGCTCAGAATCATGGACTTCGGTCAGCATGTCGTCTGTACGACACCGTACGCTAGACATTCATGAAGTCCCTGCAGGCCACATCACATGCAGCACTATAAGGACTCTGCTTCCGCACATTGCCTGCCAGCAGGTAACAACTCAGCCCTGCCGCACCACACAATTCCGGCCCTGCGCCTTGGCGCGATACAGCAGCCGGTCAACCGCCTCGATAAAGGCATCCGGACTGTCCTGATCAGATGGCACAATGGTGCCCACACCCAGGCTTATGCTCAGACAGGCGCCCACGCGTGAACGGGCATGCGGAATCATTTCATCCAGTACCAACCCGCGGCATCGCTCTGCTACGGCCACCGCGGCATCCGCATCCGTTTCCGGCAGCACCAGCACAAATTCCTCACCACCAAAACGGGCCACCAGATCACGTGGCCGCGCCGCCGCCGCATTGAGCAGACCGGCAACGCGCCGCAGGCACTCGTCACCGACCACATGGCCATACTCGTCGTTGAATTCCTTGAAGAAATCGATATCAAGCAGGATGAGCGAGAGCGGCTGCTGGTTGCGGTAGGCACTGGCCCACTCGCGCTGAAACACCACATCAAGCATACGCCGGTTGGAAATATTGGTGAGGCCATCCCTGTAGGAAAGTATTTCCAGTTCCCGCTGCAGGCGCAGCAACTCTTCCTCATTTTTCTTGCGCTCACTGATGTCGAACATGAAGCCGACCAGCGCCTCCACCTCGCCATCCTTGCGCACCACGTGCACCACATCGCGTATCCAGACATAGCTGCCGTCGCGGGTCAGTGCCCGGTAATCGGCCTCGTGGTCCACACCGGACTGGGACTGTGACACACAGAAGTTCACCACGGTCTCGCGATCATCCGGGTGCATGCGGCCCGCCCAGTCATCAACCCCCACCCAGCTTTCCGGCGTCCAGCCGAGCAGCGCCTCTATCTGCGGGCCGATATAGGTGAATTTCATGGTCTTCCAGTCAATCCGCCAGGGAATGGCCCGGGTGGACTCCAGCAAGGTCTTGTAGACCGCGTTGTCCGGTTCCATGTCTACGTGATTGGCCATTGCTTACCCCGATAACCGTTGCTGGCCAGCCGGGCTGGCTGTGGCTCGGCTGGCAAACTTCATGAAGGCTGATGCAGTCATAACTGTACATCAGGTGATACTGGATACGCGCGCTACACTATCCTGCAGGAGACGAAACGGAGCTGCCAGATGTTTGAACATTCCTTCTTTGAACAGAAGTGCCCGGGTTGCGGCATCCCGCTGGAGGATGGCCACAGCAAGCTGGTAAAAAACAGCTATGGCGAATACAGCTGCCCCGGCTGCGGGATTGCCCTGCGCCTGAACCCGAAAGTGCTGGGCGGGTTTGTCCTGATTGCACCCATGCTGATGACAACCATGCCCTACCTGATTGCCGGCATGCGCATGCCGTCCTGGCTGTTCATGCTGGCACTGGTCGCGGCAATTGCCGGCATGGGAATAGTCATTACCAACCTGAATTACGTGCGGAAATGACCCCCGAAAAAAGCAGTGTGACAGCCACACTGCCCTGCATTACTTTGCAGCCGGCACCGTACGCACGCGCAGGGTCAGGCCC
>JBASJP010000389.1:0-1541 GCA_049655345.1 Moraxellaceae bacterium | reverse complement strand
AGCCTTTGACGACATTGCGGTGATCAATGCGCTGACCGATCCAGTCCTCCAGTGCAAAACGTGCGAGGTGTTCGGCATCATCCGCAAATTGCGTTGACGGCATTTTAAGCACCATGACACGCCGCGTGATTTCATCGTGTACGCGGTAAAGCTGGCTGCGTGCGCTGGCATGCAGTTCGGCATCAACGTGCAGACCGTCAATGATCTGGCCGGCGACCAGCCCCGGCAGCAGCGGCAGGTGCGATGCTTGCAGGCGACTGTCTTCAGCCTCCAGTGGAGCCAGGCTGTCTATCACCAGAATCTGGCAGGAAATATTGTCATCGCTGCCGGCTTCATACGCGGCGTCGAGCAGTGCCTCGCAACAGGCATCAGGATTGTCATGTGCCTGTGCCAGCAAGCGTTTCAGTCGCGGGATGGGCAGGAACTCATGCACACCGTCGGTGCTCAGCAGGAAAATGTCACCGGCCTGTACATCCACGGCGCGGTAATCAATCTCCACCTGCCAATCCATGCCGAAGGCACGGGTGAGGTAGGTTTTTTCTGCGCCAACACGGGTGGCATGATCCATCGTCAGTGGCTCCAGCGTGCTGCCTCGCAGACGCTGGATACGGGTGTCACCGACATGAAAGAGATGGGCGGTTTGCGAGCGCAACACCAGTGCCGCAAACGTGGTGAGAAAGCCCTGGTGTATCTGCGTGTATTGCTGTCCCTGACCGTACAGCCAGCGATTGAGTGCCGCCAGCACCCGGAATGCCGACGTTTTTACCGTCCACATGTCCGGGGTGGCGTAATAGTCGGCCAGAAAACCCTGCACACTCACTTCGGCTGCACGCCGGCCCTCACCTGCGCCACTGACGCCGTCGGCCAGTGCCAGTGCCACGCCCTTGCTGGTCTGGGCCGTATCCATCGGAATGCGGATGCCATGGGCATCCTCGTTTTCCGGCTTGCGTCCTGCGCGACTGGCCTGGGCGGCGCGAACGCGCAATGCGGCGGAGGTGAGTGCCATGTTCATGGGCCTACTCCACGGCAATCATTTGCACATTGCCATGCTCGTCCACTTCCACCATGTGGCCTTTCGGCTCATCAATGAAGTTGGCGGCAACAAAGGCAGCGGCAGACATGCCCGCAATCACCACAAAGAACATGTGCGGGCTGACAAACGACAGTACGGTGAGAAACAGCACGCCACCAACGTTGCCGTAAGCTCCGGCCATGCCGGCAATCTGGCCGGTCATGCGACGCTGGATCAGCGGCACGATGGAGTAGACAGCACCGCAGGCAGCCTGTACGAAAATGGAGGTGACGAGGGTTACGGCAACTGCCAGCGCGATGCCCCAGCTTTCACTCACGTTCGAGAGCAGCAGGTAGCCGATGGTCTGCAAGGCCAGGCAGCTCACCAGCACCTTGCGACGACCGATGCGGTCGGACAGCCAGCCGCCACCGGGACGTGCCACCAGATTCATGATGGTGAACGAGCCGGCCATCAGGCCCATGGCCATCGGGGAAAGATGGAACATGTCACCAAAGAACATCGGCAGCAT
>JBASJP010000388.1:0-3419 GCA_049655345.1 Moraxellaceae bacterium | reverse complement strand
CTGCTGGCCGCAGGTGAAACCGTTTACCTGCTGCTGTCCGATGCCGCCCGCGTCGTGATCCCGCAGGAAACCGGCTGGCAGCTGCCCGGGGACACCACCGCGCTGGCGGACGCCGTGCGCGACCGCGTCGGGGCAACACCGGCACAACTGCAGCTGTACAGTCCGCACGACTGGTTTTCGCCCGTGGCCTCAGGCTCTGCGGCACCCCGGCGCATGGTGATCTGCCCCTGCAGCATGGGCACACTGGCCGCCATTGCCCACGGCATGAGTGACAACCTGATTGAGCGGGCCGCCGACGTGATCATCAAGGAGCGCGGCCAGCTGCTGCTGGTCCCGCGCGAAATGCCGTTTTCAGAAATCCATCTGGACAACATGGCCCGACTGGCACGACTGGGCGCCATGATCATGCCGGCAGCCCCGGGCTTTTATCACCAGCCACAAACCATCAGTGACCTCGTCGATCAGGTCGTTGCCCGCATGCTCGACCAGCTGGGGGTGAACCACTCGCTCGGGCCACGCTGGGGCGACCCGGCCTGAGCCTGGCCCAAGCCCAAGCCCAGGCTCAGTCCTGCAGCTTGTTCCACTGCCCCACGCCCAGAAAAATCACTCGCAGCTGCTTGGCCGCCTGATCAATCACGTCCTGCTCCGCCTCCGGACGCTCGGACGGCAGCTCCAGCACCTGCTCGGTAATCATCACCATATTGTTCACCACCATCTGCGCAATCATCTGCAGGTCAATGCTGGTAATGCGGCGATCCGGCACCAGCAGCGCCAGATCGGTGGCCAGCTCGCTCACAAACAGGCGGATCTCGTTGCGGATGGCCATGCGCGTGGTGGTACTGCCGGAAAAATATTCCCGGATGGCAAAGCGGAAATAGCGGTGCTGCTCGCGCACATAACGCACATAGGTGGTCATCGACGAGCGAATGATCTTCTCGGCCGGCAAGGGCGTCGCCCGCACTTCGCGCATGCGGGCGCGCAGGGCACGGAACGACTCGTCCACCAGCTCCAGGCCCAGACTGTCCATGCCGCGAAAGTGGCGATAGAACGCCGCCGGCACCACGCCCGCCGCCTTGGTCACTTCGCGCAGGCTCAGGCTGGAGAAGGTCCGGTCCTCTGCCATCAGGTCGAGCGACGCCTCTATCAGGGCCTGCCTGGTCTTGGAGCGCCGGGCCTCGTGGCCACCAGGCTCCTCGCCATCTTCCCCTTCCTTGCTCTTCCTTTTGTAAACAGCCATTACAAAAACCCGCCTTTGTGAACACCGACAATCCTATCCCTGCCGGTAAATTTGATGCAAATCAACTAACTAGCCACTCATCAGAATTTCAGTGAACACGTGTTGACTAAAATCAAGCCAAGTTGTTTCATGTGAACACGTGTTCACAACACATAAATCACAACCGCCTGCCACCCTTGGCACGCAAGGAGCCCCGCGATGCTGAACCTCATCGACCGCGCCCTCAAAAGCCCGCTGGCCCAGGCACTGACCTGGCCGCACCGCGCTGAAACATACCTCGAATTCCTTGCCCCTCGCGTAGGCGGCACGGCCATCAAGGCCTCGATCAAGGCGGTTCACCAGGAAACCGACCGTGCCGTTTCCCTGGTGCTGGAACCCAACCACCGCTGGGCCGCCCACGTGCCCGGCCAGTATGTACCCTTTACCGTGACCATCAACGGCCGCCGCTACACACGCTGCTTCACCATTTCTGGCGTGGAAGCCGGCTGCCCGGTTGTCACCATCCAGGCACATGACGGCGGCATCGTCTCCAAATGGGCCAACGAAACCGTCTGGAGCGGCGACATTGTCGAGCTGGGCGCCCCCGCAGGTGACTTTGTCCTGCCGGCCGACCGCAGCGCGCCGTTCCTGTTCATTGCCGGTGGCAGCGGCATTACCCCGGTCCGTGCCCTGGTCGATCAGCTGGTCGCCGAGGGTCACGCTGGCAAGGTCGACATTCTCTATTATGTACCTTCCAGCCCGGAAGCCATTTTTCTCGGCCATCTCAAGCAGATCGAGGCCACCTGCCCGAATGTGAAGCTGCATCTGGTGGTCACTCGCGGCAAGGAAGCGGGCAGCCTCAGCGGCCATTTCTCGGAGGCCCACCTCAAGGCCGCCGGCTGTGACATCAGCGCCGCCCGTGCATTTGTCTGCGGCCCGACCGGTCTGATCAGCGCCGTCGAGAGTCACTGGAGCAATGCCGGCCAGCACGAGCGCCTGACGCTGGAGCGTTTCCAGGCCATCACCCTGCCGGTTGCCGTGGATGGTGGCGAAGGCCAGCCGATCCGCTTTGCCGACAGCGCCGTCACCAGCACCGCCCCGGCCAACCGCACCATTCTTGATACCGCCGAAGCGGCCGGTCTGACACCGAATGCCGGTTGCCGCCAGGGCATCTGCCGCACCTGCACCTGCCGCAAGCTGGCCGGTCAGGTTCGCGACATCCGCACCGGCGAGCTTTCCAGTGACGGCGAAGAAGACATCGCCATCTGCGTGAGCGTGCCCGTCACGCCCGTGACCATCGAACTTTAAGCACGACACCAGTACGGCCGGCCTGCGCCATAAACAGCAGCCGGCCAACAAAACGGTTAAGGGAATACAGGAGTACCTGACATGACCAGCATGAACATCAACACCCGTATCGCCGGCATCATCGGCCGCAAGCTCACCAAGGAACAGGTCGAAGCCTTCGGTGCCGAGATCGATGCACTGCGCACCCGCATCACGGCCGACCTCGGCCAGAAGGATCTCGACTACATCAAGGGCATCATCCGCCTGCAGCGGCGCCTCGAGATCGGCGGTCGTGTCGGCATCTACGCCGGCATCGTCAATCCACTGGCCTGGGTGGCTGGTGTGGGCGCACTGGGCGTGGCCAAGATCCTCGAAAACATGGAAATCGGCCACAACATCATGCACGGCCAGTTCGACTGGACCAATGATCCCGACATGCGCGGCCGCAAGTACGAATGGGATAACGTCTGCGACGGTGACCAGTGGCGCCACTCGCACAACTACATGCATCACCACTTTACCAACATCGTTGGCAAGGACCATGACGTCGGCTACGGCATCCTGCGCATGGCCGACCAGCAGGAATGGGAAGCCAAGTACCTCGCGCAGCCTGTCTATGCGCTCATGCTGGCCCTCTTCTTTGAATGGGGTGTGGGCGTGCACGACATCGACCTGGCCAACGTGATGAAGCCGGAATGGAAGTGGGCCGAGAAAAAGCCGCTGGTGAAAAACTTCCTGAAGAAGATGCGCAAGCAGCTGGTGAAGGACTACGTGGCCTTCCCGGCGCTGGCCGGTCCCTTCTTCCTGCCGGTACTCGCGGGTAACTTCGTCGCCAACATCATCCGCCACATCTGGGCCTTCATGATCATTTTCTGCGGCCACTTCACCGAAGGTGCAGAAATGTTCACGGAAGAAG
>JBASJP010000387.1:0-2904 GCA_049655345.1 Moraxellaceae bacterium | reverse complement strand
GTAGAGATCACGATCCGCCAGCGCGACAACGTAACCATTAAGACCGAACAGGTGCGCTTCCTGCTCAGGAATGGCGCCAGCGGCGAACCGCGGCACGTCTCTAGCGTGGGACGCTTCGCCAGTATTCTGAAGCGGGCCGGTGTCAGGCACCGTGGCCCGAACCAATGCCGGCATACCTTTGCCAGCCAGGCGCTTTCGAACTATGTCCCGAAGGAATGGGTAGCCCGCCAGCTGGGCCACATGACCACTGTCATGATCGACAAGCACTATGGACGCTGGATTCCGCAGGACTCCCGCAGCATGGCGGGAATGGTGTCGCAGATGATGGGGTTTAGGGCGGCCTGAACCGGCCTGTAAAGCGGTGTTTTTGCCCTAGAATTGTCCTAAAAAACAAAGACCCCTTAATAGGGGCCTTTGTTTTCAATAACTTGTATGGCGGTGAGAGAGGGATTCGAACCCTCGGTACGCTATTAACGTACACACGCTTTCCAGGCGTGCGCCTTCAACCACTCGGCCACCTCACCAGTCCCGACAACAGCTGCCTGTCGCGAGGCGCGCAATCATATACGAGTGCAGCAGAAAGGCAAAGCCGGGAACAAGGCTTTTGTCGAACCATCCGGGGTGTTGCCGGAACAGGGCCGGGTGTAAGATGCGCCCAACCGCACTGATCAACCGCTCAAGACGCCCGCAATACCTTCAACTCCCCCCGCCAGAGGCTGCTCCTCCATCTGGAGTCCGGGAGAACTGTTGTCATTGCAGGACGGCACTCAGGAGAAAGCGACTTCATGCAGCAGTCGGCTCAACAAGGGCACGGGCGCACCCCGGCCGTCGCCCTGACGCTGGGGGCACTGGGCGTCGTCTTTGGCGACATTGGTACCAGCCCGCTTTACGCCCTCAAGGAATGCTTCCATGCCGGACACGGCATTCCCATCACCTTTGAAAATGTAGTGGGAATCCTGTCCCTGATCTTCTGGTCGCTGATCACGGTGGTCTCGCTCAAGTACATTGCCTTCATCATGCGCGCCGACAATAACGGTGAAGGCGGCATCCTGTCATTGCTGGCCCTGACACTGCGCACCCCGCACAAAAGTCCGAAGCAGCGCATGATGCTGGTCGCGATAGGCCTGTTTGGCGCCGCACTCTTTTTTGGCGATGGCATCATCACCCCCGCCATTTCCGTGCTGTCTGCCGTCGAAGGCCTCAAGATTGCCGCCCCCGTGCTTGATCCCTTTGTGCTACCCATCACCATTGGCGTGTTGATCAGCCTCTTCATGATCCAGCGCCATGGCACGGGCTCCGTTGGCGCCTTCTTCGGCCCTGTCATGCTGGTCTGGTTCATCACGCTTGCAACGCTCGGCATCATCAACATCAGCCGCCATCCGGACGTACTCAACCTGATCAACCCGCTATGGGGCCTGCAGTTCGTGATGGAGCACCAGGCAATCGCCTTCATCCCCCTGGGTGCCGTGGTACTGACGGTAACTGGTGGCGAAGCCCTCTACGCCGACATGGGTCATTTCGGCCGGCCTGCCATCTATCGTGCATGGTTCTTTCTGGTATTCCCGGCCCTCGTCCTCAACTACTGTGGCCAGGGTGCGCTGTTGCTGGCGGACCCTGCTGCCGTCGAGAATCCGTTCTACCTGCTCGCGCCCAAATGGGCACTCTATCCCCTGATTGCCCTGTCAACGCTGGCCACCGTGATTGCCTCGCAGTCGGTTATTTCCGGCGTGTTCTCCGTGGCACGTCAGGCCGTGCAACTGGGCTATCTGCCCCGCTTTGAAATCCAGCACACCTCCACCAAGGAAATCGGCCAGATCTACATTCCGTCCGTCAACTGGAGCCTGCTGGCCGCCATCATCCTGCTGGTACTCACCTTCCGCACCTCCAGCAACCTTGCCTCGGCCTACGGGATTGCCGTCACCATGACGATGATCTGCGACACCATCCTGGCCATGGTGGTTGCCTACAAACTCTGGAAGTGGCATCCGTTTGCAGTGCTACTGGTGGGCATTCCGTTCCTGATCATTGATTTCGCCTTTTTCGGTGCCACGTCACTCAAGATTGTTCAGGGTGGCTGGGTACCTCTGCTCATCGGCATCGTCATGATGACACTCATGTTTACCTGGAAGCGTGGCCGCCAGTTGCTGTTCGATCGCCTGGCCCACGAGACCATGCCGCTGAATCTTTTTGTAAACTCCATCGGCGCAGCAGGTGCCGTGCAGACGGTACCCGGTACCGCCGTTTTCATGACAGGCAGTCACCAGTACGTGCCCCATGCCATGTTACACAACATGAAGCACAACAAGATCCTGCATGAACGCAATGTCCTGCTGACACTGGTCACCCGTGACATTCCCTTTGTGGCCGAAGACGATCGCTTTCTGGTCTCGGAAGTGGCGCACAACTTCTACCTGATCACCGGTTACTACGGCTTCAAGGAGCAACCGGATGTGCCTGCCCTGCTGGCACAGTGCAACTCGAAGGGTCTGGCGTTCGACATGATGGACACCAGCTTCTTCCTGTCCCGTGAACGCATCATCCGCGGCATTGCCCCGGGCATGGCATCGTGGCGGCAAAAACTGTTTGTGGCCATGTCGCGCAATGCCGGGGCCGCCACAGACTTCTTCCAGATTCCCACAAACCGTGTGGTAGAGCTGGGCACCCAGATCGCCCTGTGATCCGTTATACCAACGCCCCGGTACACATCCGTGCAACCGGGGCGCTTTACCCCCCGCCATTTGTTACAAGCCCACCCGGCCAAGACTGATAGACTGCAGTGAATCCTCCCCGGTGCACATTGCATGCGCTCATGTTCAGGTCCCATCATTCTCGTCCTGCTCCTGCTTCTTGTACCGGGCATGCTGTCCGCACAACCGACCACCGAGCCGGTTTCCTGGCGCACTC
>JBASJP010000386.1:0-12309 GCA_049655345.1 Moraxellaceae bacterium | reverse complement strand
GGATCATGGTGCAGGTGCTGCCGTTGAGTGGCTCTCGCATGCACTCAAGGTGCCGGAAGGGTGGCGCTGCCTGGTATTGGGAGAGTCTGTGGCAGTACATGTCCGTGCCGCCTTGCCTGCCGCAACGGTAATGGTCGCCGGCCCGGCACTGGCAACACTGCTGTCCATGCCGCAGACCAAAAAATCCCTGTGGTTGTCTCTGCATGCCTGAGTCCCTGATTCGCCCACTTACTGCGTCTGACCTGCCGGCGGTACTGGCCATAGAGATACGCGCCCATGCGTTTCCCTGGACGCCCGGCATACTGGCCGATGCCCTCAGCAGTGGTTACTACATGGTCGTGATGGAGCAGGATGAGGTAGTGGTGGGCTATGGCGTGGTCCAGATCATTCTTGATGAAGGCCATCTGCTCAACATCACCATCGACCCGGCCCTGCATGGCAAGGGGCTTGGACGGGTGTTGCTTGCCCACCTGATTGAGTATGCCCGCACCCATACCGATACCCTGTTTCTGGAAGTCCGACCCTCAAACCAGCGAGCGGTAGCCCTTTATCAGGCGGAGGGCTTCAACGAGATTGGCCTGCGCCGGAACTATTATCCGGCGGCCGGCGGCGGGCGCGAGGATGCCCTGCTCATGGCCATGGCGTTCTAGGCCATCAGGACTCCACAGCTTTTTTCACCCGAAGGCTTGGGCAGCCGGCCAATGCCCGTATAATCGCCGACTTTCCGTCTGACCAGCCGTAGCCAATACCATGAGCCTTGCCGAACAAGTCGCCGCCGAAGTTGCCTCCCGCCGCACCTTTGCCATCATTTCCCACCCCGACGCCGGCAAGACCACCATCACGGAAAAGCTGCTGCTGTGGGGCAAGGCCATCCAGATTGCCGGCACAGTGAAGTCGCGCAAGTCCGACCGCCATGCCACCTCCGACTGGATGGAAATGGAAAAGCAGCGTGGTATCTCCATTACCACGTCAGTCATGCAGTTTCCCTACCGGCATTGCACCATCAACCTGCTGGATACCCCGGGTCACGAAGACTTCTCCGAAGATACCTACCGCACGCTGACGGCAGTCGATTCGGCCCTCATGGTCATCGACGGTGCCAAGGGCGTGGAAGACCGCACCATCAAGCTGATGGAGGTGTGCCGCATGCGCGATACCCCCATCATTACCTTCGTCAACAAGATGGACCGTGAAATCCGTGAGCCCATCGAGCTGCTGGACGAAGTCGAGAGTGTGCTGAAAATCAAATGCGCTCCGGTGACCTGGCCAATCGGCATGGGGCGTGATTTCAAGGGCGTATACCACCTCATTGAAAACCGCGTGTATCTCTATCAGCAGGGCCATGGTTCAGAACTGATTGCAGACAAGTTCATTGACGGGCTCGATAACCCCGAACTTGATGCCGTACTGGGTGATGATGCGGCCAATCTGCGTGAGCACCTTGAGCTGGTGCTGGGCGCCAGCCATGAGTTCAACATGGACGAGTTTCTGGAGGGAAAGCTGACGCCGGTCTTTTTCGGCACGGCACTCGGCAATTTCGGTGTGAACCATATCCTCAACGGCTTTACCGACTGGGCACCGTGTCCGCTTGGCCGCAAGGCCGCTGAGCGTCAGGTCGCCGCCACCGAGGAAAAGTTCTCCGGTTTTGTGTTCAAGATCCAGGCGAACATGGACCCCAAGCACCGCGACCGCATTGCCTTCCTGCGCATCTGTTCAGGCAAGTACGAAAAAGGCCTGAAAATGAAGCATGTGCGCCTTGGCAAGGAGGTACGCATTGCTGATGCGCTAACCTTCCTGGCGGGGGAGCGTGCCCATCTGGAAGAAGCCTGGTCCGGCGACATCATCGGATTGCACAATCACGGCACCATCCAGATTGGCGATACCTTTACCGAAGGTGAAGAGCTGCATTTCCTCGGTATTCCCCATTTTGCACCGGAGCTGTTCCGCCGCGTACGCCTCAAGGACCCTCTGAAGAGCAAGCAGTTGCAGAAGGGACTCAAGGAGTTGTCGGAGGAGGGCGCAACCCAGGTGTTCATGCCACAAATCAATAACGACCTCATTCTCGGTGCCGTCGGTGTGCTGCAGTTTGACGTGGTTGCCTACCGCTTGCAGGATGAATACAAGGTAGAGTGCGTCTACGAGCCGGTCAACGTCGCTACGGTGCGCTGGGTATCGTGCGACGACGACAAGAAGTTCAACGAATTCAAGAAGAAGGCTCACGACCAGCTGTCGCTCGACGGCGGTGGCTACCTGACCTATCTCGCGCCCAGCCGTGTGAACCTGCAATTGATGCAGGAGCGTTATCCGGATATCAGGTTCCGCGAAACCCGCGAGCATTGATGCCAGACGGCTGACGCGGTAGCGTTCACTTATGGAGAGTGCACCATGAGCGCTGCCTTGCCCGGACTGATTGATACCCATTGCCACTTCGATGTGGATGACTTCGACGCGGATCGCGCCGAGGTCGCTGCGCGTGCATTGGCAGCCGGTGTCGATACCATTGTCATCCCAGGGTATGTTGCTGAGCACTGGCCCAGGCTCTTTCAGGTTTGTGACAGCATTGCTGCACCCCGGTTATTACCCGCGCCCGGCTTGCATCCCTGCTATATCGCTCGGCATGAGCCCTCTCATCTCACGGAACTTGAGCACCTGCTGCAAACCAGGCGCGACATTATTGCCATCGGTGAGATCGGCCTCGACTATTTCCTGCCAGAACTCAAGACGCCAGAGTTGAAAGAAAAGCAGGACTTTTTCTTTCGCGAACAACTGCGTCTGGCCATGCACTACCACAAGCCCGTGGTGCTGCATGTCCGCAAGGCGCATGCCGAAGTGATTGCCATTCTGCGCGAGCTGAAGTTTCTCGATGGGGGTATTGTGCATGCGTGGTCGGGAGGTATTGAAGAGGCCCGGCAGTATGTGAGGCTCGGTTTTCGTCTCGGCATTGGCGGCTCGCTCACGTATGATCAGTCAAAGCGTTTGCGGGCGGTGGTCTGCGAAATGCCAATGGAGGCACTGGTGCTTGAAACGGATGCACCGGACATGATTCCTCTGTGTCATCGGGAACCCGGGGCGGGACGAACAAGGAATTCGCCGGAGTATCTGCCTGCTGTTGTGCATGCGCTGAGCGAGTTGAAGGGGATTCCTGTTGGGCAGGTTGTGCACGACATGCGTCGGCAGAGCTGTCTTGCCCTTCGTCTTTCTGAGAACATTGCATCCTTGACATGATGGAGCGGCCAGAATGATTCCTGTGTTATTTGCTGTTTGTGTAATGGTCTGGTTATGGGCTGCCGCCATGCGCCATGCCGTCCAGGCCTTCGCAGGATCAGCCACACCAGCCCAGCAGCGTGTTTATCTGGCAATGGCAGTTTTTGCCGGTGCAGCACTGGTTGTTGCGGCAGTGTTTCAGGCCATGCCACTGTCGGTACTGAGTGCTGGCTGGAGCCAGGAGCGGCTGACAGGATTGACGACGGCTTCTGCGATGGCTGCCTTGCTGGTTTCGGTGCTGGCTATTTTCCGGGCACACCTGCTGTTGCCAGTGATTCCGGTGGTCAAACGTCCGTTACCTGCCGGTAAAAAGCCGGCACAACCGCAACCCAATAAAAAAGGCGCCGAGTAGCGCCTTTTTTATTGGGTGGGCCTGATCAGAGTACCAGTGCGTAAGCCGTCAGCAACTTGTCAGTAATCTGTTCGTTGGCACGACCTACAATGAACGGTACGTTGTTTTCATTGAAGTTGATAAATGACTTTCGCACGAATACCCAGCGAGTGGTCACTTCCTTGAGCAGGGGCCCAACTTTCGGGTGTTTGCCGTAATACTTGTTAAGCTGATCAAGCTGTGTGCCAAACTTCATGGCCAGTTTGTCTATTTCCACTTCGCCACTACGGCTGGCCACAATCGCTCCACCAAAATAATCTGCAGAGAAACGAAGGTAGGCAGAAGTCATGATCTGCATGATCACATACTCGTCATACAACATGTCTGCCATCTTGTCCGAGACAATCTTGCCAGAGGCGCGCTGCTCACTGATATTGGCGCGCAGGCTGCTGGCCAGGTTGTTCAGTGCTGCGTCCACCGCATTGATGCTGTCATTTTCGGCAACGCCTTCGGGGGTGAATTTTGCCGAAGTGCAAGCCAGTTTGAGTTCATTCCATTTTAGCTGTAGTGCCGGGTTGTCTGCCTGGGCAAACAGTGCATCCCCTTCGGTCAACAGTGACTGCATTTTGCGGAGTTGCTGTGGGTCACGGTTGAGCACGTTATAAAGATAGAAGGCAGTGGAGGTGCGGTAAGCAACCGTTTCAATCTTCTGCAGGGACTGGATGGCTTGTGCCGCAGGATTGGCGGCCGTCTTGCTTGCCGGGGCGGCATGCGCGGCAGATAAAGGTATTGTGGTAGCCATGGCGGCAATCAGCGCCAGACAGACTGCAGGCTTGTGCATGATGCTCCATTGTCCCGTTCGGATGGGCAGATAGTAATTCCTTGTTTTTACGCTACATTCATCCTCTGCATAAGCCGGGACCTGATGGTCACTGTTGTGCGGCGATAATGGCCGACAAGCGGGAGTGGTGCTGATTACGCAAGGGTGACGAGCAGGGAAGGGGGGCTGTGTTGTCGTCCCCAAAAAGGAAAAGCCACCTGAAAGGTGGCTTTTCCTGACGGGTACTGCGGACCGACTCAGATCAGTTCGATGGCCACAGCAGTTGCCTCACCACCACCAATGCACAGTGCCGCAACGCCCTTCTTGCCACCCGTCTGACGCAGGGCATGAATCAGGGTCAGGATGATGCGGGAGCCAGTCGAGCCAATCGGGTGACCCAGTGCACAGGCACCACCGTAGATGTTGACCTTGTCGTGCGGGATGTTGTGTTCCTTCATGGCCAGCATGGTCACCATGGCAAAGGCTTCATTGATTTCCCACAGGTCCACGTCATCGGCCTTCCAGCCGGTCTTCGCAAAGAGGTTGCTGATGGCTCCTACCGGCGCGATGGTGAACTCGCTCGGGTGCTGCGACTGCGTGGCATGACCAACAATGCGCGCCAGCGGTGTCAGGCCGCGGGCCTTGGCAATGCTTTCGCGGGTCAGCACCAGAGCGGACGCACCGTCAGAGATCGAGCTGGCGTTTGCTGCCGTGATCGTACCGTCTTTCGAGAAAGCCGGTTTCAGGGTCGGGATCTTCTCCGGCATGGCATTGCCTGGCTGCTCATCCGTATCAATAAGCACTTCGCCCTTGCGGGTCTGTACCGGCACGGCCACGATTTCAGCCTTGAAGTGGCCGTTGGCAATGGCGGCCAGTGCACGCTGCAGGGAGGCCACGGCAAACGCATCCATGTCGGCGCGAGTGATGCCGTATTTGTCGGCGGTTTCCTGGGCAAAAGAACCCATCAGACGACCGGTCTTGGCATCCTCAAGACCGTCCAGAAACATGTGATCCTTGACTTCAGCATGCCCCATGCGCAGGCCGGCCCGGACCTTGGGCAGTACATAGGGGGCATTGGTCATGGACTCCATGCCGCCCGAAACCATGATGTCATTGGTGCCTGCCTTGATCAGGTCATGTGCCAGCATGGTGGCCTTCATGCCCGAGCCGCACAGCTTGTTGATGGTGGTGCAGCCAGTGGCGCTGGGCAGGCCGGCATCCAGGGCGGCCTGGCGGGCGGGGCCCTGCTTGAGGCCGGCGGGGAGCACGCAGCCCATGATCACTTCCTGGATGTCTTCCGGCTGGAGGCCGGCACGGCTCACGGCCTCACGAATGGCAATGGCGCCCAGCTCCGGGGCGATGCGCGGCGTGAGGGCGCCCTGAAAGCCGCCCATGGGGGTGCGTGCACCGTTAACAATGACGACAGCATCTGTGCTCATGAATGACCTCGCTAGCAGGGCAGGAGAATAGTAAGAAGGGTGTCACGAAGGGGCGGCATTATAGCGACTGACTGCCCCAGTGTCCCGGGGTACCTGATATTCGCGAGATCGGGAGTGACGGCTTCGAAGCGTGATGGTAGAGTAACCGCCGCGTTTTGCTTGCCGGAAGGTCTGGCCAGAGAGTTGCAGCGTTCGTTTGCGCTGACAGGGTTTTTCAAGTGAGGAAAGACATGGAAATCATCAAGAATACGGGATTGTCGTCGGTAGTCCTGGCCGCAGTGCTGGTTGGCCAGACGGCTCAGGCACGAGTAGCCCTGGATCCTCAAAGCATCAACCTTGAGCCTTTCAAGCTGGTACCAACGGTGGGCGTAGAGGTAAGGCAGGACAGCAATATTTACAGTTTGCCGTCTGATGAGGTGGACTCAATGGTGATGGTTGTCAGTCCATCCTTGCGCCTGCTGGCCCAGGATCGCAACAATTCCTATATTGCCAGTTATGACATTGCCGGCGGCTTCTATTCCGAAAATAGCGATGACGATTATATTGACCACAAGCTGAACCTTGGTGCGCATGTCGAACCGACAGCCCGTTTCCGCTTTGATCTTGGTGCGGGCTACAGCATGCTCCATGATGATCGCGGTGTGGGTTTCAGCGAAGGTAGAGGGCTTCCGTTCATTCTGGCAATGAGTGAGCCAGATCAATATTCGCTGGCCTCGCTCAATGGCGGTATCGAGTACGGTGCGAAAGAGGCGGCAGGACAGTTGTCCCTGACTCTCAGCGAAACACAGAAGCGTTATGATCTGGATGATCGTGCTGCCGATCGTGACCTTGATACGACCAATGCCGCTTTGGGCTTTCGCTACAAGGCAATGCCCAAAACAAGGTTTCTGGTTGACCTTGAGCACGAGATCGGTGCTTACCGGAATGCCGGGACTGCAGCATCCTCCGACTACACCGATACTCGTGTCTATGGCGGTGCCATCTGGGACAGTACTGGCAGCACCACCGGCAAGATTCGTGTGGGTGTCAGCAAGCGCGATCTTGAGTCTCCGGCCCAGGAAGATCTTTCCAGCCCTGCTTGGGATATTGGTGTGATCTGGTCTCCGCTCGAGTACACCCGGTTTACCCTTGATGGCTCGCAGAAAATTACGGATGGCACACTCCCAACCGTTGCCATTGAAAACACAACGGCCACCGTCGGCTGGAATCATGATGTGAATGATCGTGTTGAAACCCGACTCGCTTACTCCTTCTCGGCTGAAGATCATCAGCGCCTGTTCGGGCTGAGTCGCAAGGATGATTCGAATACGGTCAGCGCTTCCGTCAACTACCAGATGCGTCGTTGGTTGGTGCTAGGTGCCGGCATGACGTTTCGTAATCGCAATTCCAATTACGAGGAATTCGATCTGATCCGGAATGTGTACGCACTGAATGCGCTGATCAGTCTCTGATAATCTTGCGGAGTGCCATTCCTGATGCGACGCTTGTCGTGGTTGTTCTTTGCCGGCTTGCTGGCTTTCAGTGCGTGTGCTTACGCTGAAACCAGTCCGGCAGGGTGGTGGGAGAGATTGTTCGTTGCTCCCTCCGCACCTTCCTCTGTATCCAGTGTTGAAAGTCAGTCACTCCCTTCCGGGGGGGCAGTCGAAGCAAGTGGTGCTCCTGTTGAGCAGGCACAGGCTTTTTTGCTGTCATCTGATTACAAGCTAGGACCAGGTGATCGTCTTGGAGTTACGGTCTTCAACGAGAAAGAGCTCAGTCTCGAAGTCAGGCTGAGTGATGCCGGCACATTGTCCTATCCATTGCTGGGAGAGATCCGGGCGCAGGGGATGACGATCGGTATGTTGAAGCAGTATCTGACGGATCAGTTGAAGAACGGTTATCTGACTAACCCGCAGGTCTATGTCACCATTCTCGAGTACCGCCAGTTCTTTGTTAACGGTGAGGTCAGCAAGCCTGGCGGATTCCCTTATCAGCCTGGCCTGACGGTGCGAAAGGCCATTTCACTGGCAGGAGGCCTTACCCCCCGGGCCTCCCAGACAAAAATTTTCGTCATTCACGAAGCTGATCCTACTGGTCGTGCGCGCCAGGTAACACTGGATACCGTGCTTCGCCCTGGTGACATCCTGACCATCGAACAAAGCTTTTTCTGAGGTACCCGCACATGGACAAGTTGGTAATGCCCGTCGCGGGGAGTGTTCCCGAGCAGGAGGAGGCCGAGATTGACCTTCGCCAGTACTGGCGAATCGTTTCCCGCTACAAATGGGGGATACTCGGGCTTGCCGTCGCGATTACCGTTCTGGCAACCCTGATCGTATTTTCCATGCGTCCGGTCTATCGCTCCTCAGTGACGCTGCTGATTGAACAGAAGCAGGCCAAGGTCGTAACTATCGAGGAGATGTATGGCCTTGATGGATCAAGTAAAGAATACCTGCAAACCCAGTTCGAGATTCTCAAATCGAGGGAACTGGCTGCACGTGTGGTCAAGGAACTCAAGCTGGATGTGCATCCGGACTTCGCTCCGGAGCCTGAGCAGGCTGCAGAGGGCGAAGATGCATCTTTCCGGCTCGACTGGCGTGCTTTCTTGCCAAAAGGGCATGAAAAGAATCCCGAGATTTCCGAGGAAGAAAAGTTTAGTCGTATTGTTGACCGGTTTACGGCGAATCTTGCTGTAGTTCCAGTCCGGAATACGCAGTTGGTAAAGATCAGCTTTGAGTCGTATGACAAGGCTCTGGCTGCAAGCGTGGCTAATGCCATGGCTCGTGCCTACATCAGTAGCCAGATGGAGGCCAGGGTGGCAATGACGGAGCAGGCAGCCTCCTGGCTCACGGATCGCTTGTCTTCACTGAAGACAAGTCTGGATGCGGCCGAGCAGAAGCTGCAGGCTTATCGTGAGCAAAACGATCTGGTAAAGACAGGAGATGTTGAGGGCATCTTGGCGCTTAACGCCAAGCAGTTGCAGGATCTTTCACAGCGACAGATCCAGGCCCAGTTCAAGCTATCTGAAATCAGCAAACGCTATGGTCCCAAACATCCGGCCTATGTTCAGGCCGAGATGGAGTTGAATGAAGCAGATCTCGCACTTACCCAGGCTCGCAAGATTGCAATGAGTGTGGCGCGCAAGGAGTTCCGGTTGCAGGAACTGGCGCGTGAGGTAGAGACCAATCGTAATCTCTATGACACATTTTTTACCCGAATCAAGGAAGCCAATCAAACGCGCCAGTTGGAGACAGCCAATGCCCGTGTCGTTGATCAGGCCGTGGTTTCCTCAATCCCGGTCAAGCCAAACAAGAAGCTGGCCGTGGTGCTGGCATTTGTCCTGAGTCTGATGATCGGTGTATTGCTGGCTTTCCTGCTGGATTATCTCGACAGCACCTTCAAGGGCGCCGAGGATGTTGAGGCTCGTCTTGGCATAGCGCTGCTGGGGCTACTTCCCGTCATCAAGGGAGGCAAAAAGGATGGTTGTGCCCAGCCAACCTTTCTGGAGGATGACAAGCGGGAGTTTGCAGAGGCCATGCGGACAATCCGTACCGGTGTCATGCTGTCCAGTATTGATACTCCGCACCAGATTGTTGTGGTGACGTCCAGTGTGCCGGGCGAGGGCAAGACGACAACATCCCTGAATCTGGCGCTGGCGCTGGGACAAATGGAAAAGGTGTTGTTGATTGATGCCGACATGCGGCGTCCCAGTGTTGCCAAGGCCTGTGGTATTCCCGGTTCTGCACCAGGTCTCTCCAATCTGGTAGTTGGTTCGGTGGACATGGCGCACTGTATCCATCACTTGCCCGAGGGAAATATTGATGTGTTGACGGCGGGTCTGATTCCACCGAACCCGTTGGAGTTGCTCTCCTCGAAGCGGTTCGCCGAGGTGTTGGAGCAACTGTCCGGGCAGTATGATCGCATCGTGATTGACTCTGCGCCGACGTTGGCTGTGAGTGATGGACTTGTGCTGGCGACGATGGCCAATGCGGTCATTTATGTGGTCAAGTCGGACGCTACCTCCTTCCATACGGCCCGCACTGGCATTCAGCGCCTGCAGAGGGTCAGGGCCCCGATGGCTGGCGTCGTCCTGAACCGGGTAAACTTCAGCAAGGCCAGCAAGTACGGAAGCTATTACGGTTATTACAACTATTACGGCAATCAGGCCGGAGTAGAGTAAGCGGGTCCTGCCATGATCGACCTGCATTGTCATTTATTGCCTGGCGTCGATGATGGTCCGGACACCATGGAGGAGGCGGTAGCCCTGTGCCGGCATGCCGTCAGCGCCGGTATCACACACAGTGTTGTTACTCCTCATGTGCATCCCGGGCGTTATGAAAATGACGCCCGCACGATTCCTGCTGTTGTGGAGGCCTTGCGCAGTGAGCTTTCACGACAAGGTATCCCTCTCAATCTGGGATTTTCGGGTGAGGTGCGCATCTCTCCGGAAATTCTTCCGATGGTCCTGAGCGGTCATATTCCGTTTCATGGAGAGTGGCAGGGCTTGCGGGTTCTTCTGCTTGAGTTTCCTCACAGTCATATCCTGCCTGGCACTGACAAGCTGGTGAAGTGGTTGTTGCAGCGCAATATTGTTCCCATGATTGCTCATCCTGAACGAAACAAGGACGTCATGCGTGACATATCCCGGTTGTACGAGTTTGTTCAGTTGGGGTGTCTGTTTCAGGTGACGGCAGGATCGTTGGCTGGACGTTTCGGTGAAGTGGCAGAATTGCGTGCCCGCGAGATTGTGTCTGAGGGTTGGGCGACCGTGCTTGCCTCGGATGCTCATAACCTCAAGGCACGACCACCGGAGTTATCCGAGGGGCTTGCTGTTGCCGCATCATTGATTGGGGATGTTTCTGCCCGTCGTCTTGTTCAGGAAAACCCGTGGCAGATAGTGGCTGCCCAGTTTGGTGAGTTGCCGTGACGGGCGGCATGACGGTTCGGCTCAAACGGCTTTGGCTGTTGCTGATGGCGAGCGCGGCCCTGTTTGCCATCTGGTCACTTGTCGGCGTACTTGCTGACCTTGCCGCCTTCAGGGGGCGGGTCTGGGTTGAGACATGGAGCCATCAGGCGACTATCGCCCAGTCTGAGGGACAGACCTTCTCACCTAGGCAACATGACTGGGACGAGGCGCGGCGTTACGCAGAATGGTCGGTCCGGCTTGCTCCGTTGAATGCAGACTATCTTGAGGGCCTGGCTCGTATTCATGAGGCTCGCCATATCATGGCCGGGCTTGGTGCCACTGAGGCCCGGGCTGATCGTGAAAAGGCAGCCATGTTATACAGGCACTCCATCGCGCTGCGGCCTACGTGGCCCTATGCCCATGCCGCTCTGGCCTATACCTTGCTGCGTCTTGGGGACAAGGATCAGGAGATGGAGCAGGCCTTGTCAGATGCTGCGCGACTCGGACCATGGGAGCCTGCGGTAATGGAGGCCGTTATTGATATCGGTCTGGATGCATGGTTCCGGATTTCCCCATCTGCCCGTCAGGTAGTCAGCGACACCTTGTTACGCAGCCAGTCGTGGAATGCCGGAGTCATGGGGCAGCGGCATGCAGACAGGGTTTGGGCCAGAGTAGAGGTGCATCACAAGCAGGCGCTGGCGTGTGCGAGGCTGTCAATGCGGGACGAGCGTAATCGTGAACGCTGCGATCCCGCTAACTGGAAGTAGTACGCCAGATCAGGCGCCGCAGCACTTCTTGAATTTCTTGCCACTGCCACAGGAGCAGGGGTCATTGCGGCCGATGCGGTTGGCGTTCACCACGGGCTTTGGCTTTTCGGCGGGGCCTGAATAGACAACCTCTCCGTCCTTGAAGAACCACTTACCCTCTTCCTTGACGAAAAGTGACTTTTCATGATGTCGCTGTGCAACACCGTTCAGGTTGTAGTGCGCAACAAACTCGACCAGCCCCTGCTTGTCTTCTTCTTGCCCGGCGTGGGTGGAAATGATCTCAAGTCCGGTCCAGTCAGCATTGCTTGCCCACGAGCGCATTGCCTCAATGTCGCTGTCGGCGCGGCTGGCAGGCAGGGTGGTTGCCATTATGTAGTCGATGTCACCGGTAACATACGCCGTGTAGCGGGAGCGCATCAGTGCTTCAGCAGACAGGGGGGATGTCGTGCCTTGAATAAAGGGGGTGCAGCAAGCCTCTGGTTGGCGGCTGCTGCCGCAGTGGCAGGAGGTCATGCGATAGGTCTCGGAGTGATAGTGGTTAAATCGGAGGCATAAAAAAGGGGGTGCAAGGCACCCCCTTTTTGCATCAGATCAGAAAAGATCTGATTACTGAGCAGCCGGAGCAGCAGCGTCAGCGGCAGGAGCAGCAGCGTCAGCAGCAGGGGCAGCAGCGTCAACAGCAGGAGCGGCTTCAACTGGAGCAGCTTCAGCAGGAGCAGCTTCAACTGGGGCAGCAGCTTCAGCAGCAGGAGCTTCAGTAGCAGGAGCTTCTTCTTTCTTTGCGCAGCCAGCGATGGCGAGGGCGG
>JBASJP010000385.1:0-5573 GCA_049655345.1 Moraxellaceae bacterium | reverse complement strand
GCATTGAGCGGTGGGGTGCGGTAATCCGGATCAAGATAGTCCTTCAGCAGTTCCTTGGTGCGCTCAAGCGATGCCTTGGCGCAGCCAACCGCCATCGCGGCGACCAGAGGGCGCGTGTTGTCGAAGGTTTCCATGACGCCGGCAAAACCCTTGGCAACATCAATTTCCGGGTTGCCGAGCAGGTTGGCGGCCGGTACACGGCAGTTTTCAAAGACAAATGCGGCGGTATCCGAGGCCTTGATGCCCAGCTTGTGCTCAAGGCGTGCCAGCGTCATGCCGGGGGTACCTTTTTCCACCACGAATGACTTGATGGCAGCACGACCCAGATTCTTGTCGAGTGTGGCCCAGACCACGACACAGTCGGCGCGGTCGCCGGAGGTGACGTAAATCTTTTCACCATTAAGGATGTAGTGGTCGCCATCCTTTGTTGCCGTCGTGCGGATGGCGGCAGAGTCCGAGCCACAGCCGGGCTCTGTGATGGCCATGGCAGCCCACTTGCCCTTGAAACGCTCAAGCTGTTCGTCGTTGGCAACGGCAGCGATGGCGGAGTTGCCAAGGCCCTGGCGCGGCATGGACAGCAGCAGCCCGGTGTCACCGTAGCAGAGTTCAATGGCACCAAGTGCAGTGGACATGTTCGAGCCGTTGCGTATGCCACCTTCCTGCTTGGCGCCGCGCTTGCCGGCAGTAGCGGCACCAGCGGCCTCAGGCGAGCCCTCGTTCATGCCATCGAGCAGTGAGGCAAGCATGTCGAGTTCTTTCGGGTAAGCGTGTTCGGCCTTGTCGTATTTGCGCGAGATCGGGCGGAAAAAATTCACCGCTACTTCATGGGCCTGACCGACCAGCATGCTGAATTTCTTGGGTGTTTCCAGATACATGATTTATTCCTCGAATTCTGTTGTGGCTGCCTTTCGCATGGGAAGAGGCGCTATCAGAGATGCAGGCCGCCCTGCATGACGCCCACGGCACGAAGATCACGGTACCAGCGCTCGACCGGGTGCTCTTTCGTGAAGCCGTGGCCACCCAGCAACTGCACGCCATCGGTGCCGATCTTCATGGCTTTTTCCGTGCACAGCAGTCGGGCGAGATAGGCTTCACGATGGAAAGGCTTGCCGGCTTCGGCCAGGGCAGCCGCACGCCAGACCATGATGCGCATTGCATCCAGTTCAATGGCCATGTCGGCGATGATGAAGGCCACACCCTGGCGATGCGAAATCGGCTCGCCAAAAGCGACACGGTCATTGCAGTAGGGGATCACGTAGTCGAGCACGGCTTGCGAGGTACCAACTGCCAGCGCACACCATGCCAGCGATGCCAGATCGAGAAAGGTGGTGTAATCAAAGTCAGCGTCACCCAGCTTGTCGGCGACCACATTGTTCAGTCGCATTTTCACTGTCTGTGCCGCCTTGAGCCCCATGCCTTCGTCTTCACGGAAACTCAGGCCATCACTCCCGCCGCGCACAATGAACGCGGCCGGCTTGCCATCCAGCATGGCGGCGACCAGCAGCAGCTCAGCCTCGGCACCCAGCAGGACCAGACTCTTTTCGCCGTTCAATACATAGTCATCGCCCTGACGCAGCGCAGTTGTCGACATGACTGAAGGATTGAACAGGGGCTCGCTTTCCGTGACGGCAATCGCTGCCAATGGCGGTACTTCTTCGGCAAATGCGGGCAGAAGGGTTTCCTGCTGAAGCTTGGTGCCCCAGCGGGTGAGGGCGTTGGCGACGCCCATGGGGGCCAGAATGGTGGCGGCCAGCGTAAAGTCACCGTGGCCAAGGTCTTCGGCGGTCAGCATGTTGGTTACAACAGACTGTTCTGCCGCCATACCGCCCAGTGCTTCGGGAACTGCGTAGAAATTCAGGCCGAGTTCCAGTGCCTGGCTACGAATGTTTTCCGGCAAGGTAACGTCATGGTCGGCACCGTGGGCGGCAGGACGCAGTACGTCACGGGCAAAACGCTGCAGCGTTTCGCGCATCATTTGCTGTTCTTCGGTCAGCGACAGGTCAAACAGGCCCTTGCTGGCGGCCGGCAGGCGCTGCGCCTTGTCCAGTGACGGACCCTTGCTGAACTGGCGGGCAGCAACACCCATCAGCTTGAAGCCGGTCTTGCTGCCTGAATACAGCAGTCTTTCAACGGGCTTGCGTACGCCAAAACGGTCTGGCCAGTCACTCTGGGCAAACCGGCTCAGCATGCCAAGACCCATACCTTGTATTTGATTCGCGTTCATTCACCACTCCAGAACAAGATGTCGCACAGCAGCGACGCCAGGATGAGCTGATGATGCACGAGGAATGACGGAGTGTATTGACCGTTATGCCGCATCATGCGGCACGATGGTCAGTCGATCGGTACAGCCGGTAGGCGGGGTGCTGCTGATGCCGGCTCACCGGAACAGTCTGGCGGAAGTGTTTGAGCAGGATCTGGTTGCCCGCACGTCAGGCGGGCAACTCGTTTGTCTCGCGCCATTCGATCAGCTCGTCAATGCAGCGAACCAGGCGGTCAATGTCGGCGCGACAACGTGTCGTATCGTTCTGGATTGTTCTGCTGCCCTGGCTTTCCTGCATCAGTGTCTTGATGCAGGTTTCCAGCTCATGTGCCGCCTCGCGCAGAGCAGGAACCCCGCAGTAGCGGGTGGCGCCATGCAGGTAATGCACATGACCCAGTAATGTTTCCATGCGGTTGTTCTCGCAGGCATCAAGAATCTTGCGTTTTTCCTGCTCCAGACTATTGAGCAGCATCAGCATCATGTCGCGGGCAAGATCTTTTTTCCCTGCAGCAAGCCGTACGCTTTCTTCCCAATCCACACCATCTGTCACCCGAGGCTCAGGCACATCAGTAGATACACCAAAATCCCTGACCGAGCCGAGTTGTGACTGTGTGCCGGTCCATTTGGCAATCATGTGCGCCAGCTGGGTTTCCTGTAACGGCTTTGTCAGGTAGTCATCCATGCCCGACTTGAGCAGTGCCTCACGCTCGTTCGCCATGGCATGTGCGGTCAGTGCAATGATCGGCAAACGTTTTGTCGCGCCGGATTCCTTTTCATGCAAACGAATGGCCTGGGTTGCTTCAAGCCCGTTCAGTCCAGGCATCTGGATGTCCATGAAGACCAGATCAAAGCCGGATTCCTTGCACAGCCGGATGGCCTGATAACCATCACTGGCGGGTACCGCCTCAACGTCAAGATCTTGCAGCAGTGCACAAACAAGTTTGAGATTGGCGGGATTGTCATCCACTGCCAGTACTCGCATGCATTTTGCTTTTGCAGCGGAGGGTAGCAGGGCCATTTGTGTTGGCATGGCAGACAGCAGGCCGGTCAATCGTGCATAAAGCTCGCGAGGTGCTACCGGCTTGCTTACCACGGTGACGTGTGCGGCTTCGTACGCAGCCTGCTCCTGGGAGGAGTCTGTGCTTCGGGCAAGCAGAATGATCGGGCCCTGCATGTGTTCCCGCAATTCGTTCAGTACGGTGCCAAGGCCGTTCGCATCGGTGCCTGGTAATCCAAGACCAAGAATGATCGCATCAGGATTGCCGTTGTCCGCCAGTTGCTCACGCAATTCATTCAGGGACTGGATGGCGGTGCAGTGTGCTCCCCAGTGCTCAAGTGTATTGATCAGGAAGAGGCGGCAGACGTCATGTGCTTCTGCAACGATGACATTGCAGCCCTCCAGCAGGTCTCCCGGCTTGGCAGCCTGCACGAAGTTGTCGAGCTCCGCCTTGATGGTGAACCAGAACGTGGAGCCTTCACCCGGTGTGCTTTCAAAATTGATCTCGCCATGCATTTGCTCGACCAGATGGCGGGAGATCACGAGTCCCAGGCCGGTACCGCCGAACTTGCGGGTTGTTGACGGGTCGCCCTGGCTGAAGGCACGAAAAAGATCGGCCCGGGCAGACTCCGACAGGCCGATGCCGGTATCCGAAACGCTGACACGAACGATGGCATGACGCTCGGTCAGGTTTTCCAGCATGCAACGAACAATGATTTCGCCCTTGGGTGTGAACTTGATGGCGTTGTTCACCAGATTGATCAGGATCTGCTTGAGTCGCAGGGGATCGCCCATCAGGTGACGAGGAACATCGTCGTAAATGAATGCCACCTGCTCCAGGTTTTTCTCTTCGGCCAGAGGGGCAAGCATGTTCAGGACATCAAAGATGACTTCTTCAAGATCCAGCGGCGTGTGGTCAAGCACCAGCTTGCCGGCCTCGATCTTGGAAAGGTCCAGTACGTCATTGATGATGGCCAGCAGACTGTCGGAAGACTTCTGGATGGTGCGGACATAGTCCAGCTGACGTGGTGAAAGGTTTGTCTTTTGCAGCAGTTTGGCAAAGCCCATGATGCCGTTCAGTGGCGTACGGATCTCGTGGGAAATGTTGGCCAGAAATTCCGACTTGATGCGGTTGCCTTCAACGGCCTCCTTTCGTGCCAGCGTCAGTTCGATATTCTGGACCTCCATGGCCTCCATGGTTTCGCGCAGGTCTTCATTGGTCTGCACCATCGAACTCTTGAGTTCTTCGGTGTCCGTACTGATGCGGTCCAGCAGGGCATTGAATTCATTTTGCAGGTCAACCAGATCACCGGAGGCATTTGTCCCCAGCCGGTAATCCAGATGGGTGCTGTCTATCCGGGACATGGTTCTGGTCATTTCCGAGATGGGAGAGAGCCAGCGATGAATGACCCGGGCGAGTACGATGCCCAGCAGCGCCAGCATCAGAAGGCTGACCACAAGCACGGCCAGCAGTGCTTCGTATTTGCGGATGGTGAGATGTTGCGTGCTCACTTCCAGCAATATCCACGCCGGCACCGGCTTTCCTTCGGCATTTGGGACAGGCCGCTCCAGCGGTTGCACGTATTGCCAGCTGTCTGCGGTCAGGTAACGCCGCGTCCCGGTGTCGGGTTTGAGTATTTGCGAGCCTGACAGGGGGCGCGGCATCGGGCCGCTATTCACCAGGCTTGCGCCCTTGCTGTCCATCAGCGTCAATGAGCGCAGGCTTGGCTCTTCCAGCGCCTGTACGGAGAGTTTCTGCAGTGACTCCGGCGTGGTGTCACGCAACTGGTCGAAGGCATTACCATATTTGGCAAGCAGCAGCCGGCCGCGCTCATCCTGAACGGTTTCAAAATCATTGAATCGGCTCAGCACCATCCCGACCCCCAGGCCGAAAACCAGCAGGGTGGTGGGGATGAGCAGCAGGGCGATCAGGCGGCTTTGCAGGCTCCAGGGCTTCATGGGGCATCCCTTGTCATTCTTGCCTCCGACTATAGCGGGGCAGGGGGCATTCTGTCCCGGGGTACCGTCGCCGCTGGCAGGTCGCCCCGGGCGGCATCATCCCGTACAATCGCCGGCCTGTTCAGAGGTGATCATGCCCACCGTTATCTACCCCACTATCGCCGATACGGTCGGCAATACTCCCCTGGTGCGCCTGCAGCGCCTGCCGGGGCATACGACCAATACCGTGCTGGTCAAGCTGGAGGGCAACAACCCGGCCGGCTCGGTCAAGGATCGTCCTGCGCTCAGCATGATCACCCATGCCGAGCAGCGTGGCCTGATCAAGCCTGGTGATACCTTGATCGAGGCCACCAG
>JBASJP010000384.1:0-3874 GCA_049655345.1 Moraxellaceae bacterium | reverse complement strand
TCAGGGCCTGGTTCAGGATATGGCAGTCGCACCTGCCAGTCCCTGATCCGCCTCATACCGGTTTCGGTTTCTTCTTGCGCACGTAGAGTGTTTTTTCCACGCGCGCAACCAGCGTGTCCTGCTCGTCACGCACTTCAACGGTATACACAGGGCGCAGTGGCGCACCGCTCTCAGCCTCGGCCTTCAGCCGCCCGATCTCTTCCATGGCCAGGCGAAACCGCACCCACACCTTGCCTTTGCCCGGGCTGATGAAATCGATCTTCGCCGCCTGGTCCCACACGATGTAGTCACTACCCAGCACATTCATCAGCATGAGCATGAGAAAGGGGTCCGTCATGGCGTACAGGCTGCCGCCAAACTGGGTGCCGACATAATTGCGGTTGAACCAGCGCAGCCCCAGCGACACATCCACTTCCAGATAGTCATCCGTAATGCGCTCAACCCTGATACCCGCCCCCAGGAACGGCGGATACAGATTGATGCGCCACTTGAATGCTGCTGCCTTCATGCCACTTTCTCCACTCACGACCCGACAAGGAAAAGCATCCTGCCAAACCGGCCAATCCCTGTGCGCACAATACTATTCGATCACACCCGGGCCCCGTCCGGGTGAATGGATAACCCGGCCGCACTTTTTAATACCCGAAGGCATTGCCGGAAATGAAACAGCCCGGAATTTCCGGGCTGTTTCATGACTATCCACTGGCTCAGGACATGGCCTACTGCAGGAAGCGGATCGTGGCCACCGGAAAGGTCATGTCAAAATCCGTGACCTTCACACAGGCCACCACCTTGCCCTGGCTGATATCGGGGAAGTAGCGGCCATCAAAGCGGGAGCGCAGCAACGATGCATACCTGACATGCCCCTTGGCTACGGGAATGTAGGTAAATTCACGCCCCTTGAAATGCTGGGTCAATGTACGGAGCTTTTGCGGCACCAGATTGCCATTAAACGGAATCCGGAAAAAACGTGACTTGAATGACAGCTCGGCAAAAACCTTGCCGTCGTTGAGCAACCGCACCTCATCAACCCCGTCTGCCCCGTAGGTCACCTGAAAGTCGCAACGCTCCTTGGGAATACCCCAGTTTTCGTGGCCGTTGACCACCGAATCCCAGGTCGAGACATAAATCTTGCTGATGGAAAGCCGGCGCTGGTTGCCGAACGCAAAGCTGCCAGGAATGTAGAGCAGCTCGTAATACGGGCCGGCATCGGAGCGCTCATAGTCCACAAACATCACATAGGCCATGCGGCCACGACGGCTGGGCTTCAGGTTGTCCGAAATAAAGGATTCGTTGTCGAGAAATGCATCCGGCAGGCGGATGGCCATGATGTAGCCCTGTCCCTTCAGCTGCCAGGGTGCAGGTGCCATTGGCACAACAGGTAGATTATCAAATGCAGACATGCCGGCCTCTTGTGACTAATCAGTCTTGTGACCGGCAGTGTAACGATACAGACAGGTCAGGACAAATCCCTGCCACTGAAAAGAACCTCATCCGTGGCCGCCGCCATCAGGAAATCGTTCTCATGCAGGCCATTCAGACGGGTGGTCCACCAGGCCACCGTACAGCGGCCCCAGGCAATGGTCAGTTCGGGATGGTGATTCTCATGTTCGGCCAGCCAGCCAATGCGCTGGGCCAGCGCCAGAGCCTGGGCAAAACTGGCCGTGGGATAGGTCTTGAGCAGGCGCCAGCAGGCACCTTCCTGTAGCAGTTGCCAGCCCTGTAACCGGTGCAGGGCGAGCTGTGTGCGCGCCTCGGCCTCCAGCAGCGCCCTGGCATCAGCCGCTAACGGCTGGCACACCGGCATATCAGCAGGAGCCCGGTGCCGCCGGCTCTTCTGGCACGCCTTGGGCGGCTTTCACGGCGCTTTCGTTATGGCGCAGCAGGCCCGGGACCAGCATGTCCTGACGCAGCCCCGACAGCAGGTTCTTCATCTTGTCAGGCTGATAGGAATCAAACCGGTGCTGCAGCACATAGACAAAGTCACCACGGGTGAACACGAGAAAGCCGTAATAGTACGTAGTGGCCGACAGCTGTTCAGGCAGCGCTTCCGGCTTCATGTCGATACTGGCCACACTGAACATGGCATCACCACGGCCAGTGTCCACAAACTCGGACAGCATGATCTCGTTGTGGGCAACACCCGCCGCCTTGGACAACACCTCACGCTGGTAATTGTTCAGGACCAGCTCGTCAATGGTGCGCTCATTCGCAAAATTGGGAATCGTGGCCACCGGATGCTGATTGATCTTGAGGTAGTCGATGCGGAAAAAGCGGTTGGTGGCATCCCACAGGTTAAGCGTGCCGCCACGGGCATCACACTTTTCCGTCATCGTGACCGGGCCACGAAACACGCCGGAGTCCAGCGCAAGGGAATAGGCACGGGCTGGCGCATGATAGAGGCCGGTACCCTGCGGGCCGGGAGCAGAGGCACAACCGGCCAGGAACAGCGTGGCCAGAACAAGGCCGGTGAACGAGCGTTGCATGTCTGATTCTCCCTCAAACCGGCCTGCCTGGCCGGAAAATGACACCTGGAATGGTGGCGCCAGAGATGTTGCCGGGCTTTGTTGTGGGAATGAAAAATGGTGCCCGACCATCAATTGCCCGCCGATGATACCCCGGCAGCCGACCAGACTGAAACCATCCCCGGCAACATGACGCCGTATCAGCCCCCCAGCGTCTCCCAGCGGTCCAGCAAGCCCAGCAGCTCATCATCGATCACGGCCAGCCGCTCCGCTGCTGCAGTCGCCTCCTGAGGCGCCCGGACATAGAAATCCGCGTCGTTCAGCAGGGCCTGCAGCGTCGCCTGTTCCTTCTCCAGTGCACTGATCTGTGCAGGAATCGCCTCCAGCTCACGCTGCTCCTTGTAGCTGAGCTTGCGTTTGGGCGCCGCCACCGGCTCCGCTGACGCCGCAGAAGCAGCCGCAGGTGCCGACACGGCAGACTTTGCTTCCGGCGTCACCAACCCGGCCACCGGGCGCTGACGCAACCAGTCCTCATAGCCACCCACATACTCGCGTACCTGACCATTGCCCTCAAAGGCCCAGGTGCTGGTCACCACGTTATCAAGGAAGGCACGGTCATGGCTGATCAGCAGCAGCGTACCATTGTAGTTCACCAGCAGCTCTTCCAGCAGCTCCAGCGTCTCCACGTCGAGGTCATTGGTGGGCTCATCCATCACCAGCAAATTGGCAGGACGTGTAAACAGCTTGGCCAGCAGCAGACGGTTGCGCTCCCCTCCCGACAAGGCCTTCACCGGCGTGCGCGAGCGTTGCGGTGAAAACAGAAAGTCCTGCAGATACGCCAGTGCATGCTTGCGCACACCGTTGACCTCGATGAAGTCCGAGCCCTCCACCACGTTTTCCATCACGCTGCGCTCGGGATCAAGCTGTGCACGCAACTGGTCGAAATAGGCTACCTCCAGCTTGGTGCCATCCCGCACCTCGCCCTTCTGCACCGGAATCTGTCCGAGCAGCGCACGCACCAGCGTCGTCTTGCCAACGCCATTGGGTCCGATAAGACCAATCTTGTCGCCACGCATTACCGCTACCGAGAAGTCATCCACCAGCGTCTGGCCACCAAAGCCCAGGGAAATATGGCTGGCTTCCAGCACGAGCTTGCCGGAACGCTCCGCCTCACTCACCGCCAGATTGACCTTGCCGATGCGCTCGCGCCGCTCCGACCGTTCATTGCGCAGTTCCTTCAGTGCCCGCACACGGCCTTCATTACGCGTACGACGCGCCTTGATACCCTGCCGGATCCAGACCTCTTCCTGCGCCAGCTTCTTGTCAAACAGGGCATTGGCCTGCGCCTCGGCATCCAGCAACTGCTGCTTGCGCTCCAGATACTCGTTATAGGTGCAGGGAAAATCACG
>JBASJP010000383.1:0-2313 GCA_049655345.1 Moraxellaceae bacterium | reverse complement strand
ATACGGCAATGTCGCCGGGGCGCAGCGGCTTGTCGCCAATGGTAATTTCACCGGCAGCGGCGCCCTGCAACAGTCGCACAATTTCTGCAACTGTCGTGCCCACACTGAAACGATGTGCAGCCTCCTTGCCGAGCTGTTTTCCTTCATGCGCGGGCAGCAGCCAGCACTTGAACGGCGGCTCATGAATGGACAGCGCTGCTTCTGGCTCTACTGCATCCACCCTGGGGAAGCGCAAGTCCGAGAGCAGGAACGGATTGGAATGCCGCGTGAACAGACCGTTGACGGCATTGACCAGTGCTGGCACCGAGCGTCGGTTGGTGCCGAGCGTATAGCGTCCGTTGGCATGCTGGCGTGCGTGCAGATACGTGAAAATATCGGCACCACGGAAGCTGTAGATGGCCTGTTTTGGATCACCTACCAGATACATCGGCAGATGACCCTGACGATACAGCTTGTCGAAAATCCTGAACTGTAGCGGATCGGTGTCCTGAAACTCGTCAATCAGCGCAACGCCGTAACTGGCACGAATGCTTTGCGCGATGGCGTCGTCTTCAACAGCTTCGGCCAATAGTGCCAACAAATCCTGATACGAGAGCAGACCCTGTGCCTGCTTGTGTGCCATCAGGCCGGCACGCACATCATCAATCACCGTTGTGCGGAAATGCGTGACCAGCAGATCGGCCTCGGCAAACCAGTCCTGCAGCTTTTCCCAGAAGGGGTGCTGCGGCATGCGGCCTTTCTGCTTGCGCTTTTCCTCGAACTTCAGCGGTGTGAGTTGCCGGATTTTCTTGTCGAGCCCGACATCGGCAGCCAGCCAGCCCTCCAGCAGGGCCAGCATGTTATCCAGCTCCTTGTACTGGTCCTTGGCGCGACTGAGTGCGTCGGCCTCGCTCACATCCTTGATGATGTCCGTCCGCTCGCGCAGCCACTCGGCACGCAAGTGCTCGCGCTGTTTGAGCAGGGCATCTGCCGCCACTTTCTTTTTCTTCGTGGTGACATGCAGGTAAGACTTGAGCAGCAGCACATCAATATCGCGCTGCACCACCTCCGGCGTTAGCGTACTAAGGCGAAGTAGCTCGGCCAGCAGGGGTGAATCACAATGACGAATCCATGCCTCCTGCAACAGGCCGGGCAACCACTCGCGCTCATCCGGCACAATCTCCGGCTCACTTAACAACGCCGGCAGTTGCACTTCATTCAGCACACGCTGGCAGAACCCATGAATGGTGTAGATGGATGCTTCATCAAACTGGCGGATGGACTCACCCAGTTTTTTGATCGCAGCCTCACGTGCTTCGCCGGTAAAACGCTCAAGCGCCCACTGACAGAACGGATCGTCACTTTGCCCTTGCAACAGGGCACCTTCCACATCGACCAGACGGGAACGCAGGCGGTCGCGCAATTCGGCGGTGGCGGCCTTGGTAAAGGTCACCACCAGAATGCGGCTGATGGTTTCTTCGGTTTCCAGCAGCAGGCGCAGATAAAGACCGGCAATTGTCCAGGTCTTGCCGGTACCGGCGCTGGCCTCGACCAGTTGCACGCCTTTCAACGGCAGCGTGTAGAGATCGAGTGGCTTGAGTATGTGATCGGAATGTTTCACAGCTTGCCGACCTCCTCTGCCACCGGGCCATACAGGCGTTCGGCCCAGTGAATGAAACGTTCGTCGCAGGGATCGGCATTGCGCCAGAGCATGTTTATCCAGGCATCCTCGCCATCGCCGGTGTTGTAGTCATTGCCTTCATAGGCCTTGCGGGCCTCATCCAGACTCTGCTTTTTAATCCATACTGGTGACGCACGCCGGAACAGGGGCAAGGGCAGGCAGAGGCCCTCCTGATAGGCGGCGGCGAAATCGGCCAGCAGTTTGAGCGGGTCAGCAACCGGCTCAAGTATTACTTCTTTATCCAGACCGATGAGGTAACTGTGCAATTCCACACCGGCAGGCCGGGTGGCACACAGCAGCAGGTGGGCAAAATACAGGCGCAGTACATCGGTGGCGTAGAGTTTGTTTTCCAGCGAGACGCGCACCAGGCCAACGCTGGTCAGGTCATCCAGTACGCCCGTGAATGTGACGCCATCCACTGTCAGATGTACCGGGGCAGCCTCCACCGGCGTTGCCTGCAAGGCCTCTACCTTTGTGCGGACTTCATCCACCTGCCCGGCCTGTTCACCGAACAGTTGCGTGCCCCACATGCCCGATGGCAGCAGGCCTTCGGCGCGCAGGCTGGCAACGCCCAGTGTGGACTGGTGGTACAGACGCTGGCGCAATTCGCGCTTGTCGGTGATGTCGACGGGCTCTTCGTCCTGCAATGCATC
>JBASJP010000382.1:0-4105 GCA_049655345.1 Moraxellaceae bacterium | reverse complement strand
GGCGCTCCAGGTCTTCACCGACGGCGGTGATGATGCTGGCATAGGCGTTTTCCATGGGGTTCAGGCCTCGTGTCATGAAATCAAGGGGTGCCACCCTAACCAAATCACTGGCAGGGGTCAAAGGCACCGGACTCAGTCGGCCAGATGCCGCTTGAGGATGTTGGCAGAGCCACCATATTTTCTGGTAGTCGAGACATCTGTCTGCTGACAGGCCTGGAAGATCAGCGTCCCGGGTTATTCGTTTTCTGGACGTTTTCGTTTCAATAGCACATAAATGGCCCCGGTGCCGCCATCCCGGGGCAGGGCGCTGACGAACGCCAGTACTTCGGGTACCTGACGGAGCCATCCGTTGACAAAGGTCTTGAGCAGGGCCTGCTCCTTGATGACGCCCTTGCCGTGCACCACCTTGACCACCTGCAGATTGGCCTGCCGAGCCTCCTGTAATAGCGACAACACGGCCTCCCTGGCCTGGTCTGCAGTGCAGCCATGCAGGTCAACGGCCGCCTGCCAGGGCATTTGCCCCTGTTTCAGCTTTTGCAGGACGCGTGGCTGCACACCGTTACGGGCGTAGGACAGGGTGCTTTCCGGTGTGGTTTCGTACATCAGGGCGGCGGCATCGGACAGGGGAATGCTTTCCCGCTCCTCAGTCTCTGCGGCTGCACGACGCAGGCGTGCATTGGGGTCGGGACGTTTGGCGGTGGCCGCTGCCGGCGTGTCAGCCTGAATCGGCCGTGCTCCACGGGTGGCGCGCGCAAACAGGGTGGCATCGTCCACCTCTGGTTCCGCAGGGCGTGCCGGGGCTGGCGGTGTTGCCGGTTTTGTCGGGGCCGGGACGGTTTCGCGCAGGTGTTTGCGTAACTGGTTGAGGAGCGGGTCTTTCATAGGGCAGCAAAAGCAGGGTCAAGGATGCCTTCATTGTGGACAGCATCAGGGTCTTGCGCCAGCCCCGGTGTCAGTGGCTGGGCAGCCCGGCGGTGACGGCATGGGTCGACAGGACAGATCTGTGTCTGGAGTCGTGGTCATTCAGGGGCTGTGGCCGCTAGAATAGGCGCCTTCCAACGATCACCCGGACCTTGCCGTGACCGAAAGCGATTCTGACGTGCTGCTCGATGATGCCCTGCTGGCTGAAGCCGGGGCGACTCTTGTCACCATCCGTGACTTCATCCGTTTTGCCGTAACCTGCTTTCGTGAGAACGACATTCACCTCGGGCATGGTACGGATGACCCCTTTGCCGAGGCAACCGCGCTGGTCATGCAGACCCTGGCGCTGGAGTGGTCGGCCGATGAAGAGATTCTGGACGCAAAGCTGTTGCCGTCCGAACGTGCCGCCGTGCTGGACCTGCTGCGTCGTCGCGTCAACGACCGCATCCCGCTGGCCTATCTGCTTAACCTGGCCTATTTCAACGGCCTGCCGTTCTATGTCGACGAGCGTGTGCTGGTGCCGCGCTCGCCGATTGCCGAACTGATTACCGACCGCTTCCTGCCCTGGCTGGCCGATGAGCCGCAGCGTGTGCTGGACCTGTGCACCGGTTCTGGTTGCATCGCGATTGCCATTGCCAAGGAGTTTCCGGGCACACTGGTGGATGCCACGGATATTTCGATGGATGCCTTGTCGGTGGCCGCCGTTAATGTTGAACATCACGAGGTGGAAGATCGAGTCGGCCTGATCGAGTCTGATGTGTTCAGCAAACTGCCAGGCCAGCGCTATGACCTGATTGTCAGCAATCCACCATATGTGGATGCCGAAGACATGGCGGACCTGCCGGCCGAGTTCCTGCGCGAGCCGGAGCTGGGGCTGGCCTCGGGTCGTGACGGTCTGGACATCACCCGGCGCATTCTGGCCGAGGCCGCCGACTACCTGACGGAGAATGGCGTTCTGGTGGTTGAGGTTGGCAACTCGCAGTGGGCGCTGGAGCAGAGTTTTCCCGATGTTCCTTTCGTGTGGGTGGAGTTCGAGCGGGGCGGGCAGGGCGTTTTCGTATTGACGGCGGCACAATGCCGCGAATTCCAGCCGCTGTTCGAAGCGGCGGTCTGAACAAGGATTTACTCAATGGCCGGTAACACGATAGGCGATCTTTTCCGCGTCACCACCTTTGGTGAGTCCCACGGTATTGCGCTGGGCGCGATTGTGGATGGCGTCCCGCCGGGGCTGGCGCTCACCGAGGAAGATCTGCAGCTTGATCTCGATCGCCGCAAGCCGGGCACGTCGCAGTACAGCACGCAGCGTCGCGAAGACGATGTGGTGAAGATTCTTTCCGGCGTGTTCGAGGGCAAGACCACCGGTACCCCGATTGGCCTGCTCATTGAGAACACCGACCAGAAATCCAAGGACTACGCCAATATCGCCGAGACTTTCCGTCCCGGTCATGCGGATTACACCTACACGCAGAAGTTCGGCTTCCGTGATTACCGTGGCGGGGGCCGCTCCTCCGCGCGTGAAACCGCCATGCGTGTGGCAGCCGGTGCCATTGCCAAGAAATACCTGCACGAGAAGTTCGGTATCGTGATTCGTGGCCATGTCACGCAGATCGGTACGGTAAAGGCAGAAAAGCTCGACTGGTCACTGGTTAACCAGAACCCGTTCTTTTGTGGCGATGCCGATGCCATTCCGCAGATGGAAGACCTGATCACCCAGCTGCGCCGTGATGGCTCCAGTTGTGGTGCCCGCCTGTCCGTCTACGCAACGAATGTTCCGGTGGGCTGGGGCGAGCCGGTGTTTGATCGTCTGGATGCCGACATTGCACATGCCATGATGAGCATCAATGCCGTAAAAGCCGTGGAAATCGGTGATGGTTTTGCGGTGGTCGAACAGCGTGGTGAACAGCACCGTGACGAGATGTTGCCGCAAGGCTTTGTCTCCAACCACTCGGGTGGCGTGCTCGGTGGCATTTCCTCGGGGCAGGAAATTGTCGTGAGTATTGCGCTCAAGCCAACGTCCAGCATGACCCTGCCTGGTCGCTCCATCGACATTCACGGCAATGCCATCGAGGTGGTGACCAAAGGCCGTCATGACCCCTGTGTAGGCGTACGCGCCACACCGATTGCCGAGGCCATGCTGGCCATCGTGCTGATGGATCATTTTCTGCGTCATCGTGCGCAGAATGCCGATGTCGTGCCACCGCTCAAGCCGATTGCCGGCAGCCTCTGATGCAACTGCCCTCTCCCTGATGCAGGGGGAGGGCTGAGGGTTTGTGCCCGTGACAACACCAGCCCGCATTCCCCATATTCCCCTCGCATCTTTCTATTTTTTCTATTTCGCAGTGCTTGGCGGCTTCATGCCGTACTGGGGACTGTATCTGCAGGGCCTGAATTTTTCACCGGAGTCCATTGGTCAGCTCATGGCCATTCTCATGGCAACGCGCATCATTGCGCCGAACTTCTGGGGATATGTGGCGGACAAGACCGGTAAACGGCTGCAGATGGTACGGGCCGGCGCCTTCCTGCTGATGTTTTTCTGGCTGGGTGTTTTCTTCACGGAGAATTTCTGGCCTCTCGCGTTTGTTCTGCTTGGCTACAGCTTTTTCCAGAATGCGATCCTGGCGCAGTTTGAAGCAGTAACCATTGCGCATCTGGGGGCGCAGCGTGAGCTGTACAGCCGGCTGCGGCTCTGGGGATCGATCGGATTCATTGTCACGGGTGCTTCCCTTGGAATGCTGTTTGATCAGGTGTCCGTGAGCTGGTTGCCGTTGTGCCTGCTCGTGTGCGCGGCGGCCAGCTGGCTGGCCAGCCTGCAAGTGCCCGATATCGCCACGCCGACCCATGCGCACCGCCAGGAAGACTTCTTCAGCATCCTCAGGCGACCAACCGTCATGGCCTTTCTGGCGGCCCATTTCCTGCTCCAACTTTCGCATGCGCCGTACTACAGTTTTTACAGCATCTATCTGGAGGGGCATGGCTATTCCCGCACCGCCATTGGCTGGTTGTGGGCGCTGGCAGTGTTTGCCGAAGTGATTGCCTTTACGCAGATGCATCGCTGGCTGCCCCGCTTTGGCGAGCAGAACGTGATGGTCATCAGTCTCCTGTTGTCGGCCTTGCGCTGGGCCGTCATTGGCCTGGGCATTGAGTCGCCTTTGATAGTCTGGTCTGCCCAGCTGCTGCATGCGGC
>JBASJP010000381.1:0-6799 GCA_049655345.1 Moraxellaceae bacterium | reverse complement strand
CTCAACCACTCCGCGCTCCCTGACCTTGTAAAAACCGGCCAGCGGGGCTGATCGCCTGATATCAGCTCCATGAGCAGTTCATCCTGATAGCCGGGAAAAGGACTTTCCTTAACCCTTCTTTTCTGGGAAAAAGAAACATAATGACCGCGAGTGGGCCATGATGAGGCCGTCACCCCGCCTCCACCCAACAAGAACAATGGCATCCTGATGATCATCACACCTGTCGACCACCCCTTTAGCTGGAAAACTCCTCCCCGCCTCGTGCTAGGCCTTAGTCTGGTGCTGACGCTCATCTTTGTGTTCTGGCATATGGCCGACCGCAAGCGTGAACAGGTCCTTGATGAGCTTTATCGTACCCAGTTGCTGTCCATCGAATGGGAACTCTATGAAACCCATGCAGGGCGCAGCGGACAGGTGTCTGCAATGGCTGCACTCAAGCAGGCACATGCCAATGGCGACGTTACGCCACTGCGTCGCTATATCGGCAGTGATGACCGCTTTGTCGAGGATGTGCGCAGCAATGGCCTCAGCTACCTTCCTCCCGCCACGTTTGAGTCATGGAAAAGTGCGCGTGAAACGCTTGATGCCGAGCGTAGCAAGATAAGCGTCCAGGCGCTGGGGATTGACCCTGAGGAGTTCCGCCCCATCACATTCCTGGCCTACAGCCTGATTCAACCAGATGCCCTCCATCTGATTTGTGTCCTGCTTCTGCTACTGAGTGCCGGAGCAGCACTTGAGCTGGCACTTGGCACCGGCGCCGTGCTCGCAGGGGCTATCGGAGGCGGGTTCGTGGGCGCAGTTGTATACCTTGTTGCCAATGGCAAGGGCGTGCTGCCCATGGCAGGCGGCATGGCCGCTGTATCTGCCATTACCGGCATGTACCTGATGCACTTCCGGAGCAGCCCGGTCATCTGGCTTGGCTCTGCCAGATTCAATGCCGCCTTCCTGGCATTGTTATGGCTGGCAGCAGTCGTTGCAGGCTACTTCGTCAGCGGCCAACGGCCCGCCGAAACAGCAGCTCAGGTCGCAGCCCTCCTGTCCGGCCCCCTGTGGCTAGTGATCTACCAGCGCTGGTTTACCCGTGAGGATACCGAACTGGAAGCATTACCCGTAGAAGAGCCGGAGGCCGACATTGATCTGGTTTATCGCGAGGCACTGCAAAAAGCACTTGATGCTGTCGCCCGCCTCGACTTTGCTGAGGGCCAGAAGCGCCTGCGCGAGATGGTCAAGGCCTATCCCCAGGACATGCGAGTGCTGGTACAGCTATATCACCTGGAAAAACTGAGCCCGACATCAAGCTCTTTTGATGCCGTGGCGCGCCGGCTCTTCAGCCTGACTGGCGGCGAAGACACTGAAGTCCTCAAGATTTACCGCGACTATCAGCGTACCTCATCCGAACAACGCGCCCTCGATATCGAAACCAGCATGAAAATGGTGGCACGCCTCACCCGCATGAATGAGGTGATGGAGGCAGACAAGCTGATGCGCAAGGTGCTGGAAAAAAACACCACACACCCCCTCATCAGCAAAACAGCCCAGGCACTGGGCGATGCCCTGGAACGCATGCAGGAGCCGACACGGGCCCGCTTTTACCGCCAACTGGTAAACCCCTGATCTGCCTGCACCCAACAAAAAGCCGCCAGAAGGCGGCTTTTTGTTTACCCTTACACACTAAATCACTTCAGGCAGGGTGTCCGCCCTGAACCTTGACCGTCAGCTCATCAAGCATTTTCTGCACCTCGGGAAAGCTGCGATGATTCCTGAATCGCCCATGGAGGAACTGCACCAGTGCCAACCCTTTCTGAGGCATTCCCAGCTGGTCCGCCAGAATTCTGGCCGCCATCATGTATGCTGTCGGGAGTGCAGCAAAATGTGGGTTATCCTTGTGCAGGCCGTTCAGAACATGAACAGCCAGCTTGAAGTCGCCGACACGCTCGAACGCCTGGGCCAGATCAAGCCTGACCTCCGGATCTTCAAGGCGAAAGTCCGGATAACGCTGAAGGTACTCTCGAAAAATTGCCGCCACCTGCATGTCACGGCCCGCCTGCAATAACGCCTTGAAATAAGGTGCTGCATGCTTGATCAGGCGCTCACGTGACCCCATTGCCCAGATCAGGCGATGGTAACGCTCATGCTGATTCAGCGAGGCGCCTTTCTTTTCAGCATCCGCCTCAAGCAGCGTCATCGCCTTGCTGTAATTGCCATCCTTGAGAAACATTTCAACCTGCAACTGCACCGGGTCACCCTTCTTGTAGCTCTTTTTAGCCTTGCCACGCCCCTCCGGCGTATAACCCAGCATTTCCTGATACTGAAACAGGACATAGCCGCTCATGGCAAAGAGCACAATGGCAAAATAGGTGTTTGCTGTCAGTGCCAACGCCTGCCCCACTGCCACGGGCAAAATATCGGCAAACAAGCCAACGAAGGCATGCAGCACCACAAGCAAGGCGACAGGCAAAAAGAAAATCGCCGGATAGACGAGGCCGATACTCCCCAGAACAGCCATCAGCCCATCCTTGCTGAAGCCGCTGCTTACGCTGCGATTTACGCCAACCGCCATCAAAACTGCAGGCATCAAGCCCGTGACCAGCACAATCAGGAGCCCGCCATAGAAGCCGCTCAAGCCACGAACATACATGATGGCGGCGACAATGATTGCCAGCATCGCGCCCAGACTGAATGCAAGGCTGTTGTTCTCCATTTTCAGCAAAGGCTGTGGGCCAATCGGCTCAATCGTTCCGTCTGCCACTTCCTGAAATACCGTCCACAAGTACTTGCTTATACCAACCAGAAAAAGGAGGCTGACAATATTCAGCGGCATACCGCCAGGAACAGCCAGCGGGACAAGCAGGGCCAGCAACATCAGGACCAGACCGGGAATGGACAGCGGGTAACGCAAAAAGTCGGTCAGGCGCATCCAGAAGGGGGCTGCGGTATCCGATGCGCTCAACGGCCGAAGGGTTGCGCGGCAATGCGGGCACTTCTGCGGAGCAGCAGCGTCATCACCCTCAGGCTCAGGGGAGCAGGTTCCACAGAAGTTGATGCGGCAATTGCTGCAATGCCAGGACGCCGGCTCCAGCACATGATAGCGACAGAAATGGGTCATGATTATTCTTGTTCAAAGGCCTGATACTGCACCTTAGCTGTTTGGCCAGAACTCGCCAAGTATGACGGAGGATGAACGCTTGTTATCCTCTGACGAAATCCGCAGACTTGCCCCAATAAACAGCCAATCCCTCTGCCATGGCTCTATTGTCCCGCCGCTTCCTCGTTCGCCGAGCCCTCCCACGCATCCTGATTGTCGGGGGCAATTTTGCTGGCCTGGCAGCTGCACGCAGCCTTGATCCTTCACGCTTCAGGGTGACGGTACTCGACCCATCACCCTGGATCGAGTGGCTGCCCAATATTCATGAACTGCTGTCCCGCCGCAAAACACCGGCACAGCTCCAGCACGGGCGTCGGCTGGCTATCGAGCGACTGGGTCACGAGTTCATTCAGGATGCTGCCACGTCTGTCGACAGAACCGCGCAACGGCTGCAGACACAGGCTGGCCTGCAACTGGATTATGATGTCCTGATTGTTTCTGTCGGAAATATCCCCTGCGACAAGGGAAGCACGGGTGCCCTTGAGCATGCATCAGACACAAAGTCGGTCGATGCGTGCAACCGGCTAGGCAACCGGCTGACACGCCTTGCTGCCATGCCAGGTGAGCGACCGGTGGTCATCGTAGGCGCCGGCATCGAAGGACTGGAAATGCTGGGAGAGATTCTGCGGCGCTTTGGTGGCAAGGAGCAGCTGGACCTTCATCTCATCGAGTCGAAAGGCTCACTGTTTGAGCGCTTTCCAGGCATGCACGAGCATCTTGTTCAACGAATGGGGCAACAGGTCACGCTCCACTGCGGACAACACGTAAAGAGCGTCGCAGCAGATCACGTCTTGCTGGCCGATGGCACCATCATTCCCTCACGCATCACATTATGGACGGCAGGCAGCCATGGCCACCCTCTGCTATCCAGCACAGGCTTAAGCCAGAAAAACCAGGAGGCCCCCGTCAACGAAGGCCTGCAAAGCCTGTTCGACCCCGCCATATTCATCATTGGCGATGCCGCACGCCTGCCACATCCACTGGAAAAACAGGCCTATCACGCCCAGGACATGGGGCGGCATGTAGCGCACAGCGTCCGTGAGTGTCTTGCAGGAAAGCCCGTACCCGCCTTCAGGCCACGCCCGAAGCCATCACTTGTTTCATTTGGCGACCGGGACGCTTTCATGATTTTCGGCGACCGCATCCTGGCCAGTCCCGCACTGCTTGGACTCAAGGAAGTTGTTTACCAGTATGGTTATCACGAACTGATGCCACCGCGTTCTCGTCATGAGTTGTCCGCACTGGTTCGGGACCTGCGTCACGGCGTCAATACACTGGACACCTGGCGCCTGCTTGCCGGCTCAACCGAGGCCCGCCTGTTTCAGGCGCGCTAACGTATCCAGATACACCTGAGCAGCCTCGGCAGAAAAGCACGCAAAAATCACTTCCTGCAATTGCTCGTACTGCTGCAGGGCCAGTAGCGCTTCAGACACCGCAATGGCCGCTGCCTGTGACAACGGATAGCCATATACCCCACAACTGATTGCCGGGAATGCAATGCTTCTGATGCCATGCTCTCCAGCCAGAGCAAAACTGCGACGATAACAGGACTTGAGCAAAAGCGGCTCCCGATGACGTCCCCCCTCCCAGACCGGCCCCACCGTGTGAATCACATGGCGCGCGGGCAAGTCATAGCCACGCGTTATCTTTGCATCGCCAGTGGCACAGCCCCCCAGCAGCCGGCACTCTTCCAGCAGACCGGAGCCCGCGGCACGATGAATGGCTCCGTCAACCCCGCCGCCGCCCAGCAGGCTGCTATTGGCAGCATTAACAATCGCATCAACTGCAAGCGTCGTAATGTCCGTCTGCAAAACATGAATACGATGCGGCATGAGCACCCCTAGCGCCAGGCGCGAATCTTGATCACAGACGGGCAGTTCGACTTGAAATTACCGGCGCACGCAACAGGCTCTCCCTGAGCCGACAGGCAAACCCTGACCTCAGTCAGCAACGGTGACCTGTCCTTTCCTGTACAGCGCAAAACAACACCATTCCCTGCAAGACCCGGGTTGAGTCGGCGCAACTCAGCAATGACAGAATCTTTTTCTGCCACCACATCCCGCCCCTTTGACTTGAACCGGTCAGGCCACTTCAACTCATCAAACTCACGAGTCAGTATCGAAAAATACTCATCCGCAGGCAGGCCGCTACAACGCCCGTGCTTTTCCCACTGATACCTGCGCAATCCCGCATCAGGCATGATTCGCCGCAGGAGCTTCTCGTTTCTCTGACTGATGCCGTATGCCGCACCCGAACAATACTCGGGAGCACGCCCACGGCTTTGCTCAGGCCACATGCCATGTGCACTGACTGGCATACGCTCCCTGCATTGCACACTATTCCGCTTCCCCGGGCTCAGATCACAAAAGGCCGGCGTAAGTGTCACCGCCAACGTGTAGTAATCAAAGTCATCCGCATAAGAAACCGAAGCCATCACCATGCAAAAAAGAATGATTGCTTTCACTTTACCTCCGGGGGCCCGATACGCAATGAAGCTGTCGCCAGATAAATCTCACGCAAAAAAACCAGAAGCCCCATGATGAATGCCAGCATGGCAATGATGAAAAGCACCGGGACTACCCCCCTGAAATAAGTCGCCAGAAGCGCCTCGAGAAACAACAGGACAATAATCGTACTCACAAACAATGAGCAGGTCGTACACAGACTGATGGACCAGCTTACCAGCCGTGCACGCCGGGACAGCACACGTAACATTGCATGCTGACTGGCTCGTCTCCCGCCATCTGCCTCAACAGCATGCTGCGCCTCAATGGCACGCGCACGGTCAATAATCCTGGAAAGACGATTAGTCAGCACACCAAGCATCGCCGCGACCCCGGTAAGAAGGAATACTGGCGCCACCGACAGCTGGATAAAGTAGGCAACATTGCTGACGGCATCATGAAGATCAACAGGCCCTGTCATCATTGATTGAGGCTCACCCAAAAGAAGTCATGCCGGATACTACCCACTAAAGAAGGATTCGTGGGAGCCCTGACAGCAGTTATAATGGCAGGCATGCAAACATCTGCCCCCGAAGACGATTACGAACGCCGCTTTGCCGGCACTGCCCGACTTTATGGTGAGGATACCCTCGCCCTCTATCAGCAGGCACATGTTCTTGTGGCAGGAGCTGGCGGTGTCGGCTCATGGGCCATCGAAGCACTGGCGCGTACCGGCATTGGTCATCTCACCCTGATCGACATGGACGTGCTGGTCAGCAGCAACGTCAACCGCCAACTGCCGGCCCTCAGCGAAACCTTCGGCCGCGGCAAGATCGAGGTACTCGCTGAACGGGCCCGCAGCATCAATCCACGACTACGCATCACTCTCGTGGATGACTTTCTCACCAGAGAAAACATCGGCACACTGCTGGCTGACACCCCCGACCTGGTCCTGGACTGCACCGACGATGTCGATGCCAAGATTTCTCTGGTTGTCTGGTGCCGCCGACGCCGCATCCCCATCGTGGTGGCAGGAGCTGCCGGCGGCAAGACCGACCCTGCCCAGCTATGTGTGGACGACCTGACGCGCACGCATCGCGACCCCCTGCTGGCCAAGATCCGGCGCCAGTTGCGTCGCGATTGCGGCTTCCCGAAAAATCCGCAGGAAAAGTTCGGCATCCCGTGCGTCTACTCCAACCAACCCGTACAC
>JBASJP010000380.1:0-3667 GCA_049655345.1 Moraxellaceae bacterium | reverse complement strand
CCGGCACATGGATGAGCCTGTCCTGCGGCGCCTGTAGGAGTGCTTGTTTATAGCGGGTGACTATTAACTATATTTATATAATATATTTCATATATGGGTGATCTTGTCCTAGTATTCTCCCATCGCTTGCACCGGCCCGCAGAGCAGGGGCAGTTTTCATCAACTTTTTGCATACCAACCATTTGTTTTCATATCAACCAAAGGAGCAACACATGTCCCTCATCAATACCGTCGTGCAGCCGTTCAAGGCCCAGGCTTTCCATAACGGCAAGTTCATTGAAGTCACCGAGCAGTCGCTGATGGGCAAGTGGTCCGTGCTGATCTTCATGCCGGCCGCCTTCACCTTCAACTGCCCGACCGAAGTGGAAGATGCGGCTGAAAACTATGCCGAGTTCCAGAAGGCTGGTGCAGAAGTTTATATCATCACCACCGACACCCATTTTTCGCACAAGGTGTGGCACGAGACATCGCCTGCTGTCGGCAAGGCACAGTTCCCGCTGGTGGGTGACCCCACGCATGCACTGACCAACGCATTTGGTGTGCACATTCCTGAAGAAGGTCTGGCCCTGCGCGGTACGTTCATCATCAATCCGGCTGGCGAAATCAAGACGATGGAAGTGCATGACAACGCCATCGCCCGTGACGTGAAGGAAACCCTGCGCAAGCTGAAGGCTGCCCAGTACGTTGCCAGCCACCCAGGCCAGGTTTGCCCGGCCAAGTGGAACGAAGGCGCCAAGACCATTGCTCCGTCCCTGGATCTGGTCGGCAAGATCTGATCGTTCTGCCCCTGCCTTGCCGTTGTCGGCAGGGCGGGGGATTCTGAAAAAATCCATCCGGTTTTTTCCGGCTTCCGGTGCCACAAGCGCCGGGGCTTCCCCGAATATTGTTTCTCGAAAGGTGATTGACCATGCTTGACGACAATCTCAAAACCCAGCTGAAGGCTTACCTGGAGCGGCTCGTCAACCCGATCGAGCTGGTCGCCTCTGCCGATGGCTCTGCAGCATCTGCCGAAATGATGGCGCTGCTGAATGACATCGTTGCGCAAAGCGACAAGATCTCGCTGCGCGAAGACAACACGGCTGCCGTGCGCACGCCGTCGTTTGCGGTAAACCGCATTGGTGAAGACACCGGTGTGCGATTTGCCGGCCTGCCCATGGGGCACGAATTTACCTCCCTCGTCCTGGCGCTGTTGCAGGTGGGTGGTTACCCGCCCAAGGTCGAGGCGGATGTGCTTGAGCAGATAAAGAATCTGCAGGGCGAATTCAGTTTTGAAGTCTACATCTCGCTGAGCTGCCATAACTGCCCGGATGTCGTGCAGGCACTCAACCTGATGGCGGCGTACAACCCCGGCGTGCGTTGCACCATGATTGATGGCGCACTGTTCCAGGATGAAGTGAACGAACGCCAGATCATGGCTGTGCCCAGCGTGTTTGTTAACGGCGAACTGTTTGGCAATGGCCGTATGACGGTGGAAGAAATCCTCGCCAAGGTCGACACCGGTGCTGCCGAGCGTGATGCAGTCAAGCTGAATGCGAAAGAAGTGTTTGATGTGCTGGTGGTGGGCGGTGGCCCGGCCGGTGCCGCAGCGGCAATTTACGCCGCCCGCAAGGGTATCCGTACCGGTGTGGTGGCCGAACGTTTTGGTGGCCAGGTGCTGGACACGATGGCGATTGAAAACTTCATTTCCGTGAAGGAAACCGACGGCCCGAAACTGGCCGCCGGCCTTGAGCAGCACGTGAAGTCCTATGACGTGGACATCATGAACAACCAGCGTGGCGTAAAGCTGGTCCCCGGTGCCATCAACGAAGTGCAGCTGGCCAATGGCGCCATCCTGCGCAGCAAGACGGTGCTGATTGCCACCGGCGCGCGCTGGAGGGAAATGAATGTCCCCGGCGAAAAGGAATACCGTGGCAAGGGTGTGGCCTATTGCCCGCACTGTGACGGCCCGCTGTTCAAGGGCAAGCGCGTGGCGGTGATTGGCGGTGGTAATTCCGGCGTGGAAGCAGCAATTGATCTGGCCGGTGTGGTGGCGCATGTAACGCTGATCGAGTTTGACAGCCAGTTGCGTGCCGATGCCGTGCTGCAAAAGAAACTCAACAGCCTGCCCAACGTGACTGTGATTGTGTCGGCACAGACCACCGAAGTCCATGGTGATGGCGAGAAGATGAACGGGCTTTCCTACAAGGATCGCAACACGAACGAGATGTACCGTCTGGATCTGGCCGGGGTGTTCGTGCAGATCGGTCTGGTGCCCAACACCGACTGGCTCAAGGGCACGGTGGCACTGAGCAATCGCGGCGAGATCGAGGTGGATGCGCGTGGCCAGACCAGCGTACCGGGTGTGTTTGCTGCCGGTGACGTCACCACGGTGCCGTTCAAGCAGATCATCATTGCCATGGGTGAGGGTGCAAAGGCATCGCTTGGTGCATTTGATCACCTGATCCGCACTCCGGTGGTGGAGGAAGTAGCCATGGCCTGATCCGGTTGCATCAGACGGACCGAGCCGGTAAAACCCGAAGGCCCTGCGGTGGCATTCATCGCAGGGCCTTTTCATTTTCAGCCACAGGTTGCCGAGATGTCCGGAAAACAGTCAGTACGCTGGAACTCCACCATGGGCTTTGGCCTGGCGGTGCTGGGCTCTGCCATTGGTCTGGGCAATATCTGGCGTTTCCCCTACGTGATGGGCGAGCACGGTGGTGCGGCATTCTTGCTGGTGTACCTGCTGGTGGTCCTGATCATGGGATTGCCCCTGCTGCTGGGCGAATTTGCAGCCGGCTATCACACCCATGCAGATGGCGTGGGTGCCTATGAAAAAATCACGCCGGAACGGCCCTGGCGCTGGGCGGGTTGGCTGGGTGTGGCCGCTGCCGTGGTCATCCTGATGTATTACCCGGTGGTGACGGCGTGGGTGGCGCAATATCTCTGGCTGGCACTGACCGGTGACATGTCGGGGCCTGCCGGTGCGGCACAGGACGCCCGCTTTGTCGCGCTCACCCATGACGGGTTTGCCGTGTTGCTGGCGCAGGCGCTGGTGCTGGGTATTGCCACTGCCATTGTGGCGGCAGGAGTGGTGTCGGGTATTGAACGTACCTGCAAGGTGCTCATGCCGCTGTTTGCCGTGCTGCTGGTTGGCCTGGCCATTTATGGCCTGTCGCTGCCGGGGGCACAGCAGGGTGTGGACTTCATGTTTCAGGCCGACTGGTCTGCCGTGCTGCGGCCGGAGACCTGGCTGGTGGCACTGGGGCAGGCATTGTTCACGGTGGGTATCGGTATGGGCGTGATGGTGACCTATGGTGCGTATCTGCCGGACAGTCATGCCTTGCCGCGAATCGGTTTTGCGGTCATTGCCGGTGATACGTTTGTCGGCCTGCTGGCGTGCCTGATCATTTTTCCTGCCGTGTTTTCACTCGGGCTGGCGCCTGCGCAGGGACCAGGGCTGGCCTTTGTCATTCTGCCTGAAGTGTTTGAACGCATGCCGGGCGGCAATGTCGCGGCGGTTGCGTTTTTCTTGCTGCTGCTGATTGCCGCGCTGGCTTCGATGGTGTCGTTGCTGGAGGTGCCGATTGCCGTGCTGATGTCGCGACGCGGCTGGCGACGGCTGCCTGCGGCACTGGTGACCGGGAGCGTTGCGTTTTTGATCAGTTTGCCGGTGGCCTTGGGCGAGGGG
>JBASJP010000379.1:0-5859 GCA_049655345.1 Moraxellaceae bacterium | reverse complement strand
CATACGGACTGTTCCAGCACCAGCGCCTGCGCCTCGCGGCCATCAGCGCGCAGGGTATCGGCCAGTGCCAGTGCACTCAGGTCGTCGCGCCTGAGCCGGTAATGCGCCTGCAGCCAGGGCAGTGCCTGGTCGGGTGCATCCAGACGGTTCCAGCCCGCAGCCCAGACCGGCCAGAGGTCCGGCTGGCGTGCTGCCTGACTGCGTCCTTCCTGCAGCATGCGGCGCAGCACTGACGGCTCGCCCTGACTGACCAGCCAGGCCATCCATGCCTGCCGCAAATAATTGTCCCGGGGCGCAAGTGCCATGGCCGCGCGCAGGTCGTGGCCGGCCGCATCGCCACGGCCTCGTGCCAGATGCAGGTTGGCGCGTTGCTGCAGAAAGCCGGGGTGCTGTTCCAGCATGGCCAACTCGTCTGCCGTCAGCGTTGCCAGAAATGCCTCTGCCGGCCCCCATGCCTCAACCCTTGACCAGTGGTACAGGGCGGACTCCACCGCTTCGGGCTTGTGATCGGTCTGCCACGCCAGTACCTGCAGCCGTGCGGCCGCGAGGGGATCTTTTTCCTGCAGCAGATGCGCCTGTCGTGTCAGGCTGTCGCCACTGGCCTTGCCACTGGCCTCGATGCGCCCATAGGCGCGAATCGCTGCCGCCTGATCGCCCGAAAGCTCGGCCACATCGGCACGCAACTGCCAGAACTGCAGGGCCATTGCCGGCATGGCAGGCTCGGCGGATGCCAGCAGAGCCTCGGCCTGGGCCACCTGGCCACGCTGCAGGTGCAGGCCGGCCGCCCGCACCACCCAGGCTTCATCAGGACCAAAGCGGCGATTGAGCTCCAGCAGCGCCGCCACGGCAACCTCGTCATGACCGGCGCGCTCGGCCAGATCGGCTTCGGCCTCCAGCACGGCACGGCTGCGGGGCTGGCGCTTCAGCACCAGCAGGGCCTCATCCGGCCGCCCGGCCTGCTCATAGGAGGCCAGCAATGCCTTCAGGGCTTTTTCGTTGCCCGGCTGGCGCTGCAGTTCGTGCTGCCAGTAGGCCAGCATGGCCTCGCTGTCCGCCACGGCCGGGGCGATGCGTCCGACCTCACGCCAGGCAGCGGCGTCGCCGGTCTGGCGGGCAATGGCCAGCCAGTTGGCCAGCGCCACTTCCGGCTTGTTCAGCCACTGCGCGACCGTGGCCAGCCGACGGCGCCACTCGACATCGCGCGGGCGCTCCTGCACGCCGCGCTCCGCCACCCGGTAGGCCGCCGCCAGATTGCCGTTGGCCAGGTACACATCGTAGCCAAGCTGGAAGCGTGCCTGATTGAACGGCGCCGAGGGCGCGCTGGCCAGATCAAGCGGCGAAGCAGCCGGCTCTGCCAGCGCAACGCTGCTGCACAACGCCATCAGGACAAGACTGCGCTTCATGGTCGTGACTCCTGGAGGGCACGCGCCTCGGCCGTCTGCTGCCGCAGCAGCCGTGTCACATAGTATTCGGCACGATCCATGCGATTGGCCTGCGTCATCAGGCGTGTCAGGAACTCGAGGGTGGCCGGGTCATTCTCCAGTGCCGCCCCGTGCACGCGTGCGGCTTCCGGCACCTCGGCCATGAGGTCGCCCGCCTGCAGGACGCGCAGGCCCGCAATGAATTTTTCACGCTTCTCCGCCGTTGAACGGGACTGGTCCATTCCCTGGAAATACAGGGTCGCCACCGCACGGGGATTACCGCCGGCCAGTTCCATGGCGGTTAACTGCTCGCGCATTTGCGGCGCCATCTGCGGATACTTTTCCAGCAGGCGATGCATGAAGGGCTGTGCGGCAGCGGCGGCACCGGCACTCTGTGCCTCGCGGATGAACAGGTTGAGGTTGTCTTCATCCCAGTCCTGGGTGGCCAGCATGTTCAGGTGCTGCTCCACCCGTTGCTGTGCCGCCCTGAAACCGGGCTGGCCAGCCGGAATCTGCCACATTTCCTGCACCAGCAAATCCAGCTTGAGGATTTGCGCTTCGCGGAAAAACTGCCCCAGCGCTGCCTCATCCCGGCTCAGCAAGGGCTGCAGCATGATGGCAACCTCGGGCAGGTCACCGCGCGCCAGCAGGCGTCTTGCCACCAGCAGGCGCAAGGCATGGTCCTCCGGCATGGCCCGCAGCCACGCCTGCAGGTAGACCAGCGACAGGGAGTCGGCCTGCACGGTGGCCTGGATACGTCGCTCCAGACTTTGTCCCGGATAAACCGCCAACAGGGCGAACGCCACCACCAGCCCGAATCCGAGGATGTGGGCCGGTGACATGAAGCGCCGGCGCTCAGGCGCCGCAATCGAGCTTAAACGCCGACTCTGCATGATGCTCCAGACGATAATGGTCAAGGCCTGCGGCCTTGTGATGGGGATGCAGGAGTTTTTCACCTGCGGTTAAACGGCAGCCCTGCGCATTGCCCAGGGCAAAGGCCAGCGGCACATTGCCGGCCAGCCCGAAATACAGGTCGCGGCCACGGCGCTCAAAGCTGGACAGGCGGGCGTTGGCCTCGGCCAGATACACATCTTTTTTTGCCGGTGCCGTCAGTTTCAGGTCCGCAGCCGGGCCGCTCAGGTGCAGATACTGCCCCTCCGGTGCCGGGCTCATGCCCGCAAGACCCGGACTGGCGGCCCAGTCCGGTGCTGCAGGCTGTCCCCCCGGAATGCGCACGGTACGCAAGCGGCCGTCCCCGCGCACCCGGAAGCCGTCCGGGGTACGGGCAATCACCATGTGGTTGAAGTCCTGCACCTTGCGGATGTAGTCGGAGGCAAACACCGGGTGCAGGTTCTGCCTGGCCACCCAGGCATAAATACGGTGCAGGGCGTTCAGCGACGCCGGCTTGCTGGCCGAGTAGGTGTGGTAATACAGATCCACCGGCTTGAAGCGGTACGGACGATCTGTCAGCTCGAATGTTTCGATCACGCGATCAAAACCATAAAACGGACCTGTCCAGTTACCGGTGTAGACATTCTCGTTCTGGTTGGGTGCAAACACCTGAAAGTGGCCATTACGCTGCAAGCCAAGCCCGGCGATACGGGTCCAGGTATTGCGGCTGCGCGTGATGGTGGTTTCGCCACCGTTCATGTTGAGCAGCCCGGCCTGCTCTGCCTCGGCCAGTGCCGATGCCGTGGCCACGCAATTGCCGGTCCAGAAAACCGCCTGGGTACGCTTGCCCGCCGGCAGCAGGTTCCGGTTGATGTACTCCGCCGAACCGCTGATTTCACGCACCATGTCAAAACGGTAGCCGGGGATGGCGAGGTGATAGCCCTCCTCTTCCGCTGCTTCGGCCTGGCTCCAGAAAAACGGATGCGAATAGGTATGGGTGGCGGCCTCCACCCATGGCAGGGCATACATGTCGCGCGCGGCCTTTTCCAGACGCGGGGACAATTGTGCATACAGGCCCTTGGGCCCCACTTCACCCTCAATCACGGACAACGTGACCGGCAACTGGTAACGCCTGAGCACCTCGTCACGCAGAACCTCCCCGGCAAAGCGGAAGTCCCCGCCTTCAAACTGGCTGGGAAACCCGTCGCCATCAATGTGCGAGAAAAACAGGCGACGCCCGTTTTCCGTGGTCACATCCGGCACCGGCACCGTCGCATCAATGCGCAGTGCGGCACGCAGGAATGCCACGGGATTGACGTACCAGCGCTCGCCCTGGTTACCGCCCGGCAGCAGGCCGACCGTGTAGGGCGCCAGCACATAGCCACCCCAGGGCATCAGCGCCGCCGGATGCCACTGTTCGCCTGTGGCCGACTGCAGGCCGAGCAGGGACTTGCCCTCGCCCGCCAGCTTTACGGCTGGCAAGCCGACCGCACGGGGCCGTAGCGGCAGCTCGAAGCCCATGATCGGCGACTGCATCACTATGCGCAGGTCGGCATCCGGCAGCGTGGCGGGTGGCGTCACGCCAAACTGGCGCAGGGCGTCAACATCCTGCTGCATGCCAAAGCTGCCGAACACCGCCAGCGGCAAGCCCTTCGCGGTTTGCGCCTTGAGCCATTGCGGCCATGCCGTGCCTTCCAGCACGGACGGATCACGCAGCCAGCTGACAATGCCGGCATAGCGCCCGGTCAGGTCGATGGCCGGCACCTCCGATGTCAGCGGCAGGTACTCGATCACCAGACCCAGATACGCCAGCGGCATGGCCAGCAGGCGCTGCACTTCCGACACAAACACATCCGGGCTTTCGGCCGGGTTGTACAGCACCAGCACCTTGCGCGGCAGCACCTCGATGGCGCCCACACCCAGGGTATCGAGCGCCGGCGTCGTGACCCAGGGAATCATGCCGAGGGCACGGATCTTTACGGCCGTCTGGCGGGCCAGCTGGCGCTGGTGCGGGGCCACGTAATCAATCGCCATCACCGGCAGCCTGTAGCGCTCACGCACTTCGCCCAGCCGGGCCAGCAGCCATTGCCGGTCCGTCTCGCTGACCTCGGTTACGGTGCCGCGTGCAGGATCATGCCCCTGGAACAGCGATTCGCCGGCCACCATCCAGGCCAGGTCATGTACCTCCGGCAGGATTTCAAAACCGCGATTGAAAATGAGACGGGCCTCGGGAAAGCGCTGCTTGATCGCGCGCACCGCCGCAATCAGCCCCGCCTGCTGGCGCGCACGCTGCTCCGGCGTCCGGGCAAGCTGCTGCCATGAATCCAGCGTGTCCAGAAAAAAGCCGCGATAACCCCGCTCCCACAGCGGCGCAATCACACGATCCGCCAGAAAGGCAGGCCACTGGGCCGCAGACTGGTCGATGATGCGGGAACCCCATGCCGGGTTTTCCTGCTTGCGCCATGCCGCCGGCACCTCGTCAAACCATGGCCGGCTCGGGTGCACCTCGCCCACACTGACATAGGCAAACACCTGACTGTCGGCATGCTGGTGCGGGCGCGGGTCCAGACCCGCATGATCGGGATCAACCACCACCACATCAAAGGCCCGCAATTCATCCCATGGCGGATTGGCGCCATAAAAAAGCGCCACGGCAGGATCGGCCGCGTGACCCGTCATGCAGACAAGCACACACAGCGCCGCCAGCAGGCGTGCAGAAAGACCCTGCAGGGATTTACGTGCATCAGACCGGATCAAGATGAAGTCCTTGTCGCCATTCTTCCAATAGTGGGATACCGCCGGGCAGGTGTCATCCGGCAGCAAGTGCAGGGAGGGTTTAAAACGCAGGTTTATTGACCACCATCAATACCGCTCAGGCGGCTGCCTCTTTGGTTTGCGGCTTGCGACGATTCGGCCGCATGTAGGGCGCAATCGACATGAACCACATGAGCAGGGAGAAGTCGCCGATCACCTTGACGTCCCCTGTCTGCATGGCGGTCATGAAGGCTGCCTTGTCGCTGTTGCTCAGCACATTGAAACCAATCTCGTCGCTGGCAAAATGCAGCGTCATGGATGGCGTCGAATGCGCCGCATTGCGCGACACCACACGATTGTGGCGCACGCGGAAAAAACGCTGTGTTCCCTCGTCCGAGGAAATCTGCAGCGTAAAGTCGCGTCCATGCAACCTGGCGATGAATTCCGGATGGGTACGCGCCAGCAACTCCATGCGGCGAGCCATGTACCACAGCAGCATCTTGAGTTTCATGGACACCCCTCAGTCAGCCTGTTATTGCCTTGACCAAAGTCATGGCGCTCTTCCCTTACTTATAGCGGCTGATGTTCCACCCAGGCAAGCCACCGCGAGCCAAACCAGCCAGCCGGTCTTCTGGCGCGATCAGGCCAGAATCGGCGGCAACAGCTTCGTCAGTTCGGTTTTCTCGGCAGGACTGGCGGCACGGGCACCGGTGAGCGCAAACCCCAGCACGTCACCGGCCGGCGACCTGAACACGGCACGCACATCATTGCCCTCGGCCTCGACTTCCCAGCT
>JBASJP010000378.1:0-2375 GCA_049655345.1 Moraxellaceae bacterium | reverse complement strand
GAAGCTGATGGTGAAGGGGCCGACCTTTACCGGGTGGCCATATTCCGTGGTGCGAAACTGGCGCATCACTTTTTCGGCATCTTCCGAGGTGTACAGCGGTTCGGCCGGTTCATGCTTGCTGTAGCCAAACCGGTTGGCATGGCGCGCATCTTCTTCCTGCAGGTTGCCGCTGTCGATCAGCAGGATGTCGGCCAGTTGTTTGGTGGCCGGGGTGGACCAGATGTGGCCATGAAAGCCTTCGCGCATCAGGCGCGGGAGGTAGCCGGAGTGGTCAAGGTGGGCATGCGTGAGCACCACCGCCTGTATTTCGCGGGGCGATGCGGGGAACGGTTTCCAGTTGCGGCTACGGATGGTCTTGACCCCCTGGAACAGGCCGCAATCAATCAGGATTTTTGTGTCGTTGTGCGACAACAGGTAGCGGGATCCGGTGACGGTGCCGGCTGCGCCGAGAAAGCGGATCTTCATGGGTGTTTGTCCTTGTGGTTCTGGGGGATGGCCGGTGTTCAGCAAACAGTCCTGCCATGCATCCGTGTCTTGGGTTCTGGATATTGCCAGTAATCTTGCCATGGCCGGGGATTGCAATGAGCAAACAGGGTACTCATGGCATCACCTGCCAATTTTACTGATAATAGACCTGTATTGGGGATTCTGGTCCTGATGCCGGTCAGGTTGTGCCCGCTTCCTGTCCGGTGCCGTGAGTGGACGGCCTGGTACTTCTGCGTTTTCCTTTTCAGCGGCGTTATTCATGCATCGTCTTTTCCTGGTACCCCTTCTTCTGGTGCTGCTGTCGGCATGCGCCACCTCGCCCAAGGCCCCGCCCAACCAGCCCGTGCCGGCGGTGCCGCCACCTGTGCCTGTATCGGTGATCAGTGTGCCAGTCACGGTTGATCTGGACCAGGTACGGGATCAGGTACTCAAGCGCGTACCCAGTCCGGTGGCATCAGGCAGCCAGACCCAGGTGCTGCGTGTGCGTTTCAATCCGGCCGGCAACAGTCCCGAGCCGGGCAGCTGCAGTGTGACCGAGCTTAATTGTCTTGCCAGGAAGGCGGCCGGGGCGGTGGCGGTTGATTACACGGCACCGGTTGAAACCGTGATTACCCATCAGGTGTACCTGCGCGACCTCAACCTGCGCATGACGGGCAACCAGTTTGCACTGGCGACACAGCTGGAGTTTGCCATCAATACACGCATCAAGTCCCCTGTGGCCCAGTTCGGGGTGGCCAGTTGTGGTGTCAACGAGACCATGCCGCGCGTGGAATTGACGATGACCGGCACCGTGGACTGGGCAGAGGCGCAGGGTGATCTGGTCATCACGCCCAGACCGTGGTCCCTGAAATGGTTGCGGCCGTGCAACATCACGGCGTTCCAGCTGAACGTGGAGGCCTTGCTGGATTTGCCTGGCATTCGCGACAAGGTCAGGGTGGCGATGGATGAGGCCCTGCAGTCAGGTTTGCGTCAGGTCAGTTTGCGCAATGCGCTCACCAAAGCCTGGCCTGAACTGAATGCCCCGCGTGAAGTACATCCTGATGTCTGGTTGTTGCCGCAGCCGCGCAAGGTGAGCTTTGCCGACCCGCACGGCAATGGCCGCTTTGTGACCACCGGTGTGCTGGTGCAGGCACAACCGGTACTGCAGTCCGGCAAGAAGCCGGTGGTGAAGTTGCCGCCCGTGCCAGCCCCCGAGCGGGGCATCAATGGTGATGCGTTTTACCTGGCCCTGACGGGAGACATTGCCCTGAGTGATGCCGCTCGCCTGCTCAATCAGCAGGTTGCCGGAAAGCCGATAGTGGCCGATGGCAACACGGTGGTGATTGACGATATCCGGTTGTATGGCAACGGCGACAAGGCGGTGATTGGCCTGGCCCTGTCGCAACCGGTGCGCGCGGAAATATTCGTGCTGGGCAAACCGGTCTTTGATGTGGAAAAAAACGAGGTCAGGTTCGAGCAACTGGAGTATTCGCTCGGCACCCGCAATTTTCTCGCCAAGTCGGCCAACTGGTTGCTGGGCTCAACGTTCCGTAGCACCTTGCAGCAAAAGGCCCGCTTCCGTTTTGATGAAGATCTGGCGGATGCGTTGCATGACTTCAGGGATGTCCGTCAGGATCTGGGCAGTGGCATGGTGCTGAAGGGCAGTTTGCAGCGGGTGCGTCCGCAGGGCCTGTACTTTACGCAGGACCGCTTGCTGGCCTACCTGCAGGTTGAGGGGCGGCTGGCGCTGGAAGTGGGGCGTACTGCCGGCCCCTGATCCTTATTTAGAGACAGGGCTTATCTGCGGAACCCGATCTGCACACACAGACCCTTGCCGTCTGGCCCGTCAGACAGGGTCAGCGTGGCGCCATGAAGCGTCGCAATGCGGTCTGCAATGGACAGCCCCAGTC
>JBASJP010000377.1:0-4001 GCA_049655345.1 Moraxellaceae bacterium | reverse complement strand
TTGCCGATTTCGGCGGAGAGCTTTTCGGCCTTGGCATCCGTCACCTTGTTGATGCCGGTTTTCTCGCGCGCGGCAGCAGCGATGGCGTCGCCTTCCTTGCCGGTCTTGAGTTTTGCCAGCAGCGAACAGAATTCCGTGCGCACAGCGGCGGCTTCGGTTTTCTGGCCACGGGCCAGCTTGGTGCTGATGCTGACCTTGCCGGATTTGTCGGCCGTGGCCAGCATCACGATGGCGGGGTTGTTGCTGTCCTGGATGAAATACAGCTCGCCGGCGCCACCCTTGATGAGCTCGCCACCCACCTTGTAGCCGCTATCCAGCGCAATCTGCTGCAACTGCCCCAGCGCACTCTGCGCACTCAGGCCCGGCACCTTCACCTGCCCGGAAAAGAACAGGCCGTTACGGGGATCGCCCACCGACTGAAAGCTGTCCTCGCAGCTTTGCGCCAGCGCAAAACCCGAAAGCATCAAAAGACCTGCTGCGAAAACTGCCTTATTCATGGGTATCCTCCTGATTCCTGCATATACGTTCGGCACAAATTCTGCCTGTCGCCGTACTGACCTGTCCAGTCACGCACCAGGCAAGTGCCCTCTGGCATAAGTGAGCCCTTTCTGTGTGGGCTTCAAATGTTATCCAAAGAAATTCTCGGATTTAACCTTTAATGCGCCATCGTCAATGCGTTCGAATCGCCATGCAGCTACGGCGGCCATTGCCATTGTCGATTTGACCAATGAAAAGCCCATCTACATGATCCAGACGAGAAAGATGGCCACCATATGCATTTTCCAGCGTGGTGTTGCTGAAATGAATACGGCCCGTACCCAAGCGCTTGGGGAAGCGCAGCACAAAATTTCCGACATTTGCGCCTGTCTCATATGTGAACATCACGCTACTACCAAACGCCAAATCGACGGTGCCCAACGTGCCAGGCAGCTTGCCGTACACTGGGCATTCGTCGCCATAGTTGTAAGCAACGTTCTCATCAAGCACTCCGTCTGTACGATTGCACTCATTTTTTCCGGAGCGCGTCATGGCCATGATCTTGGTGACTGAAATATCTCCCTTGGCCGGAAGGTTGCCAAGCAGATTGCCAAGTTCACGACCCAGGCCGGCGTCCGGGGTGTTGCGTGCATCAATCACACGACAAGTTCCTCCGTCGCGACGACATTCGGCCAGGCATTGGGCGTCACTGGAAATGCTGCTGGAGCTTTGCAAGTTATCGCTCACCAGCCTGCGCACGGTGTCATGAGCCATGTCGGCCGGCGGCGCAGGATAATGGCTGCCACGCACTTCGTAGGAAACCTGCCTGGTACAAGCTTGATTCGTCTCCTTGGCCACCGAGCATTGCAGGCGAACGCTTCCATGGGCCGGGAGCCTCATTACCTCATCACTGGAGTCCACCTCTGGACTGCTAAGGCTACGCTCCAGTCGTTTGATGGGCAGGTCCTTTTGATAGTTGTCCAGGTTTTTCACCTGATAACGTACTGCTCCTGGGCAATCGCAGCCGGCCTCACTTGCTTCCAGTTTCACAATGTCGAGACCTTTTGGTGGCGGTCTGTTTGATGACAACGTACATCCCGTTATCAGCGACATCATCACCACTACACTTGCAACAGTTGTGTGTCTCATTTCTTTATCTCCCTGATCAATTCAAGCAACACCAATGCTTCTTCCTTCGGCAATGGGCGCGTCGTCAACTGCATAGCCAAATAATCACTTCCATCCTTTCCTTGGCGCAGGGCGGCAATGCGAAAGCTGGGACCGAACATTGTCATAAACTTCTTCAGGTCTGAGCTTTCTGCCATTACCGCCAGCAGCGACTGTAGACGATAATTATCGCGAGAGCAGAACCAGCCATGTGCACAAGCCGAGTAGCCAAAATTGACTGCAGCATCAGTGCCGCGCAAATCCACGTTCAGCCAGCCATTTGCATCTGCCGTGGTTTTGTACAGATTAGTCGCGATTCGCTTTTTCTTGGTGCAGTATTTATGGCCACACCAGCTCGGCACGCTGATAGTCATGCAGGCACGGATCTGCAACTCCACGTCCACAGGCTTTATAAAGCGTCCATTGCGGATTGACGGGCGAATATCCGTATTAACACTGCGGACTCGCAATTTGCAGCTCTGCTGCTCCATCACTTTGCTGCGAATGACATGAGAAAGAACTCGCATGGATTGCGTCAAATTAACCAGGCCATTGACGCGCACCTCCACCTTATCCTTCTCGGAGGATGTAGCAAGGTAGGCCACATAACTGATAGGAAGAGAGCTCTTTATTTCCTTTAACAAGACACTGTGATTGCGTACCTCCACCGGATTGATTTGTCCGGTGGAGGCTGGGTACGGCAGTGGCGACAGAAAAAGCTTTTCATCAAACCCTTCTGATTGCTCCAGACGGCGCTGATAGGCAATTTCCAGCTCATTAAAGCGACTGACGAGATCATCAATGTGCCGTTGCATCAGTGTTGCCAGGAAATCAATCTCCGTATCAGTCATGAAGTATGAGCGCGCCGACTCCATGGCTCGTTGCTGCCGACTGATCTCCGTCCGGTGCTCCTGCAGGCGATCACTGATTTCGGCCGTTAGCAGCAGATAAGCAGGCATATCAACGGAGGGGGCAGCCAATACTTTGGAAAGCCGATCAATGCGGCCCTGGGTGTCAATCACGGCCACCTTGAATGTGCTCAGCATTTGCTTCCAGCCCTGATCCAGTTGCAGGTTTTCTGCCAGCAACTCCTGCAGTGGAGGCGCACTGTACTCGATATTGGTCTCGATAATTCCGGGTAGATGTGCTGGCCGTCCAGCAGCACGCCCCAACAAACGATCCAGAATGCCCCGGCGATGATGATCAATAGTGAGATCAATCCATCCGCCCCAGGTAGAGCGGTTGATGATTTTCTGATCGTACTCTTGCAAAAGAGCATCAAGATTGTCGGATCGAGGATCCATGAATAGAGCGGCTATCAGCTGGCGCAGTTGGTCCTGTGGCAACAGATAATGAGCTATATCCTTAACGACCCGCGATTCCGCATTGGCGATCAGAAGAGGCAGGTCACCGGCACGGCAGCGGCCATCGCGGAATGCCTCACGCGGCACGGCGAGCAGTGCAGGCATCTCCACTAATTGCGCGGGATCATTTGGCGAGCGTGCCAATTGCCCGAAATAACGGGCAGCCGTGCGCGGGGGAATCAAGAGCATGGTGTAGTGGTCGTTGCGGAATCTATGGACTAGCCGTGCGGCTCCTCCAGACTGCCCAAGTAACTGGCCATTGAAGGCTCGTGCAGGGCCTGGTGCACGAGTCAAGGTGAAGGGTGAGAGTGTATGAGGGCCGGTGTAGAGCTCGAGCTCCGCCTTTGCAATGGTGTGGGCATTTTCCTGTCGCTTCAGCGCCGACTGATAATAGGCATGAGCGAACAGCGAGTATTGATCACACTCTTTTAGCGGGCGAGCCGCCATTGTCTGTGCGGGCAGCAGAAAACTGGCTATTGCCAGCCAACGGATAAGTTTCACAGGGCCTCCTTGCCAACAAATGTGCCGCTTAGGCCTAGGGACGGCCTTGCCGCGAGCGGCTGTAGAAGTTCTTGTTATGCGCCAAATTCAGGCGATCCTAGCCTAGCAGCGCGGCCCGGATGCGCAAGTACCATCGCTGCAACGCAGCCCGTCACCAAAGCGGGCGTCGTATAATGGTAATCCCCTAGCTTCCCAAGCCAGAGCCGTGGGTTCGATTCCCATCGCCCGCTCCATATCAAAAGCCCGCAATCGGGCTTTTTGTTTTCTTGCTTGGCGAGGAAAACCTAAATCAGCCTATAGGGGTAATTTGGATGCTATCTCTAGTGTCCTTGGGAGGATTGGTTCCGGAACAGCCCGAACTCTTCTTGAATCGCACCGGGTTTCGTGGAGGCCTCAACTCCTGAGAGAATGAGGCATGAAAAAGACCACTACTTACTCCCCTGAAGTCCGTGAGCGCGCCGTGCGGATGGTTCTTGAGCACCTTGGCGACTA
>JBASJP010000376.1:0-2589 GCA_049655345.1 Moraxellaceae bacterium | reverse complement strand
ACCGTGTCGAGCAGGTGGTCCACCAGCGGAAAATAATATCCGCCTATTTCCAGTACGGTGGCGGCACCCAGTGCCACAACGGCAGCGGGAGTTGCCAGCCAGACCATGTCACCCTGCACCGGGATGTAATTCAGCCAGCTGCCCAGCGCCAGTCCGAACAGCGGCAGGAATATGCGCAGGCCGGCAGCAGCTGCCAGTCCGATACCCACCAATAAGGCAATCATCAGTTCCATGTTCTGGCTCCTTGTCCTGGCAGGGTGCAGGATACGAAGATGTACGAAGAGATGCCACCCGCTCTGAACGCCATGAGGAGTGAGTCATGAGCAATGAATTGCCTGTGTTTCCGCTGCATGTCGTGCTTTATCCCGGTGCCGTGTTGCCCTTGCGGATATTCGAGTTGCGTTACCGCCGTCTTGTTGATGAGTGCGGCAAGCAGAAGCCTTTTGTGGTGGTACGCATCCGCGACGGGCGTGAAGTGGGCGAGCCTGCCTTTACGCAGGATGTCGGCACGCAGGTGCATTTTACCGAGCTGGTCAGCCAGCGTGATGGCACGCTGGGTGCCATGTTGCTGGCGGATGAACGTGTGCGCCTGCATGACTTTCGTGTCGAGGCGGATGGGCTGATGTTTGCGCGGGTGGAACCGCTGGCGGCCGACACGTATATGCCGGTACCCGATGACCTGCTGGCACTTGCCAGCGCACTTGAGGAGCAGGGTGATGCCATACCGGATGCCGGCATGCTGTCCTGGCGGATTGCAGAACGGCTGCCGGTTACCCTGGATCAGCGCCAGCAATTGCTGGAAGAGACTCGTGTGGCACAGCGACTGGAGACAGTGCGCGGGTGGTTGCTACGCCACCCTGGCTGGATGACAGCCTGACCGCGTCAGGGTGCACTGTGTGTGACGGTCAGGTGCCGTCGTATTTCTGCTGCATCCTTTTCCAGTCCGGCAGCGTTGGCAGGACCAACCAGCAGATCCAGCGGCTTGCGCAGCAGGCGGAGAAGGAAACTGCGGGAATCGCCCGTGTAACGCGGCAGGATGTGCATGTGCACATGCGGCACCGTCTGGTGGGCCGCCGGGCCGTCATTGACGTTGTAATGCACTGCGGCAGGGGCCAGTGAGGATGCGTACATGGCCCGGGTAATCCGGCTGGCCGTATCAACAAGATGTGAGCGCAGGTTGCTGTCCAGTTCATGCAACTGGCGGTGATGCTGTTTCGGGATCACCAGCACATGGGCACGTCGCAACGGAAAGATATCCATGATGGCAATGACATGGTCATCTTCATGAACCTTGATGGCGGGCAGCTTGCCATCAACGATGTCGCAAAAAACGCAGTGTGTCACGGTTGCTCTCCGGTTGTCTTTGGTTGCCATTGCGACAGCCATGCCAGTGATTGCCCTGTACTGGTCGAGGGGCGGTATTCTGCACCGATCCAGCCTTGGTAGGGCAGCTCGCGGATCAGCGCAAATATCGCATCGTAGTTCATGTCGCCACTGCCGGGCTCGTGTCGTCCCGGTGAATCGGCAAACTGTATATGTCCAATCGCGGAGGTGTTCTCGCGCAGTGACCGCAGCACATCTTCCTGCATGCGTTGCATGTGATAGCAGTCGAACTGCATTTTCAGGGCAGGATGGCCGATGCGGTCCAGTATGTCCTGCATCTGTGCAACGGAGTGCAGCAGGAAGCGTGGCATGTCATGGGTGTTGATGGCCTCGGTGACTGTGGTGATTCCTGCGGCGTGAAATGTTTCGGCAGCATGACGCAGGTTTGTTGCCAGTGTGCGCAGGCAGTGCTCACGGCTTTCTCCCTCCGGCTGGCGGCCGGCCAGCACATTCACGGCCGGAACCTGCAGTGCCTTGGCATAGCTCAATGCTTCCGTGACGGCATGACGAAACATGGCTTCCCGGCCGGGAACTCCGGCAAGACCGTCTCCGCCCTGCATCAGATCGCCGGCCGGCACATTGATAAGCACCAGCTGCAGTGCATGGGTGTGCAGCGCCTCGCGAATGACATCAGCAGGCAGCTCATACGGAAACTGGATTTCCACGGCGCTGAATCCGGCGGCGCGTGCGGCCGCAAAGCGCTCGATCAACGGAAGCTCTGCAAACAGCAGGGAAAGATTGGCCGAGAACTTCAGCATGATGGCGTTGTGCCGGCAAAGAGTGTGATCAGGCTGCTGAGATCGTCACTCATGTGTCCCTGATCGCCATGCTGCCGCATCAGGCGCGCCGCGGTTGCCGCGAGCGGCGTGGGGCTGTTGCTGCTTGTGGCCAGTGCATTGGCCATGTCGAGATCCTTCAGCAGGGTTTGCACACGCCATTGCACCGGGGTGAAGGTGCGGTGGCTCATGCGCGGCGCCAGCAACTGGAACGGTTTTGAATCGGCAAAGCCGCCTGCCAGTGCTGGTGCCAGTTGCGATGCATCCACACCGGCTTTTTCGGCGAGAGCCACTGCCTCGGCAATCAGCACTGCATTGGCCGCCACAATCAGCTGGTTGCAGATCTTGGTGACCTGCCCGGCCCCGTTGGGGCCCATGTGGGTGACGCGTTGAGACAGGGGGGCCAGTACCGGACGAACCTGATCAATGA
>JBASJP010000375.1:0-5143 GCA_049655345.1 Moraxellaceae bacterium | reverse complement strand
TATGCCTGCAGGAGTTACGTCAGGCGCTTAAGCGCCACAAGCCGGATCTGGTGCACCTGCACTCAACCAAGGCTGGAGTGGTAGGCAGGCTTGCTGCGCGCTCGCTGGGGCTGCCCGTCATTTTTACCGCCCATGGTTGGGCGTTTACGGATGGCGTATCAGCCCGGCAAGCGGCACTGTACTGTCATATCGAAAAGTTCATGGCGCGATTTGCCAATCGCATCATTGCGGTATCCGACTATGACCGGCAACTGGCACTCAATGCCGGTGTTGGATCGCCGGCACTTATCACCACCATTCATAACGGCATGCCCTCCGTGACGGTATCGTCACCGCCGACTGCCCATAAGAATGCCGTGCCACGCATTATCATGGTGGCGCGGTTTGACGCCCCCAAAAACCAGAAAGACCTGTTGCTGGCCCTGCACTCATTAAAAGACCAGCCCTGGCAACTAGAGCTGGTGGGAGATGGCGCATTACTGGCCCAGACCAGGGCGCTTGCCGATTATCTGGGGCTGGCGGACCGGGTTGAGTTTCCCGGCACATGCAATGATGTGGCGGAACGGCTTGCCCGCTCGGACATATTTGCACTGGTGAGTAACTGGGAAGGGCTGCCGTTGTCTGTGCTGGAGGCCATGCGCGCCGGCCTGCCAGTGGTGGCGTCGGATGTGGGCGGCGTGTCAGAGGCGGTAATTGCAGGAGAAACCGGCCTGCTGGCGGCGCGGGCCGACACCACAACCCTGGCGGCGCATCTCAAGTCCCTGCTGGACTCACCAGACACCCGACAGAAAATGGGGCAGGCCGGTCGTGCCCGTTTTGAATCGGGCTTTACCTTTGGGCAAATGCTCGACAACACCATGGCGGTTTACCGCGACGTGCTGGCCACAAAGGCCTAGCCACTGCATGCGCTTCAATCCTTGCGCTTCTCAATCCTTGTGTTTCTTAAGCCTTGCGCGCACGCATGACGCGGTGATTACTTGGCGCCGTACCCGGTGAGCACCGTGCGAATGGTCTTGAACACAATCAGCATGTCCAGCCACAACGAAAAGTGCTTGATGTAGTACAGGTCGTACTGCAGCTTGATGCGCGTATCGTCAGTGTCGCTCGCATAGCCCTGCATCACCTGCGCCCATCCCGTAATGCCCGGCTTGACCACATGACGATAGCTGTAGAACGGGATTTCGTCCTCAAAGTGCGCAACAAACGGGCGCTGCTCCGGGCGAGGCCCGATGATGCTCATGTCCCCCAGCAACACATTGAAGAATTGCGGAAACTCATCCAGGCGCGTCTTGCGGATAAAATGGCCTACCCGTGTGATGCGGTTGTCGCCGGTTTGCGCCAGTTGGGCGCCTGCGCTTTCTGCATCTGTACGCATGCTGCGGAACTTGTAAATACGGAACTCACGGTTACCCTGGCCCACGCGTGTTTGCACAAACAGGGCCGGGCCTGGCGAGTCCAGCCGGATGGCCAGCGCCGTCAGTAACATGACAGGCAGCGTGACGGGCAGGGTTACCAGCACAGCACTGATATCCAGTGTGCGCTTGAAAAACTGGTATAGCGGAGATGGCAGCAGCGAGCCGAATTCGTTTTCGGCCATGTGCCGGATACGTACCTGCCCGGTAATCGACTCCTGAATCTGTTTGACGTGATACACCGGAATGCCCTGCAACGTGCAGCGCGCCAGAAACTTCTCCCAGCTGGCATTCAGGTCGTCCGAGTTAAGGTCGGCCACAATACCGTCAAAGTGTTCACCGCCCAGCTCTGGCCGGGTAATTGGCAATACCTCCATCTGGTAGGAGTCTTCCAGACTGAGGGCACTGCCAAACGGAACAACGGCAAAACGCAGTTGCCGAAAGCGGATGGAGATGAAGTAGTCCGCAAAAAACCATATCAGGCCAAGTCCCCAGGCAGCCAGCAAGACCGGCCGGCTGTAGGGCGCACGGGTGAACAGCAGCAAGGCAGCCGCCGCCATGAAGATAACGCTGGTGGTGGGCAGGATATAGGCAACAACCTGGGCGCCGGGGTATCTGTGCAGGTGGTGCAGGGCCATGGTGGTCGCCATGAACGCCACACTGGCAGCCACCACGGTATTGCGTGCGATGGTGGCATCGGTAGGGTGGTGCCAGAAGTGCACCCCCCAGGCCAGTGCCGCCGGCAGACATACCAGCAGCAGTACGCCAGCCATCAGCTGAAAGGGCAGGGAAAACAGTACCGATTCATAAAAACGCGCGTTCCTGCGCCGGTAAAGCCTGTTCATCGGTGCCTTTTCCTGAGGTGATGGGCCGGTTTGGGCCGGTTTGGGCTTGTTTAAGGCGCGAAGTTTGAGGGATGCGGCTGGATTTGTGAATAATGTTTGTCCGAGCGGGAGCGCTTAAAGCGCCATCGCCACCGCAGGGGACTTGTAATGACGTCATTTCCCTGCACATTTACGGCTATTTACCAGGTTACGCCGCCCGGATTGATAACCAAGGCCCCCTGTTTTTGATATATTCGCGGGTTGTGAAAAGAGGAATGGTGGCCGGTTTGGCCAAGCCTCGGGACGTTGGCCTTTTGACGTTAGCCCTGTGATGTTAGCCCAGTGCCAGGAAGAGCAAGCCTCGTGAACAGTCAGGAAGACCGCACCCAATTGCACGGCCAGCCTGCCTGGTACTTGCTGCAATGCAAGCCTCGTCAAAACTTTCGTGCAGAAGAAAACCTTTGTAATCAGGGGTTTACGTGCTTTCAGCCGGTGGTGAACGTAGAGCGCTTGCAGCAGGGCCGACGCCGGCTGGCCGCCGAGGCCCTCTTTCCCGGCTACCTGTTCATTCGCCTGGACTGCGTTAACGACAACTGGAGCCCCATTCGCTCCACGCGTGGCGTCGCCCGCATGGTGGGTTTTAACGGTCGGCCACAGCCAGTGCCCGACGATGTGGTGATGGCCTTGCGCCAGCGCATTGCCCATCAACCCCGCATTGCCCCCCTGCAACCCGGGGACAAAGTCATGATCAAGGACGGCGCGTTTGCCGCCATCGAGGCCATTTTCAAGGCATTTGATGGCGACGAGCGCGTCGTGATTCTGCTTAGCCTGATGCACCGCGAGCAGCAACTGGTGGTGCCGGTGAGCAGGATTGAAAAGGTGGACAGCATCAACTTGCTGCAACATTCCTGCGGCACCATGCCGTAGCAGTGATGCCGTAGCAGTGGTGGCCACCAAAAATTTGCGCCAATCGTCCTCAGGAAAAAATGACGGCTTAATCCTGGGGCGGTAGCGTGCTTTTTTAGCGTTGATTAACCGTATTCAGCACAACATTCAGAAGAACAGGAATTGGAACCATGACTGATATCAAGAGCAAAACCGTCGCCGTCGTTGGTTTGGGCTATGTCGGCCTGCCTCTGGCGCTGGCCTTTGGTCGCAAGATCAACACCATTGGTTTTGATATCAGCGAGCCCAAGTTGCAGGCTTACCGTGAAGGGTATGACCCCACGGGTGAAATGGAGGCAGAGGCCTTCAAAGCTGCCAGCAAGCTCAGCTTTACCAGCAATGGCAAAGACCTGGCCACGGCCGATTACGTTGTAGTGGCAGTGCCTACGCCGATTGATAACGCCAAACAGCCCGACCTTACTCCTGTGGTAAAGGCCACCGAAACGCTGGCCCCGCACCTTAAGCCTGGCGCCATTATCATTTACGAAAGCACGGTATACCCCGGCGTAACCGAAGATGTGTGCAGCCCGATCATCGAGCGCCTGAGTGGCAAAAAGCGTGGCGAAGGCTTCAAACTGGGTTATTCACCAGAGCGTATTGTGCCTGGCGACAAGGTGCATCGCCTTGAGACCATTACCAAGATTGTGTCTGCCGAAGATGCAGACTCGCTGGATCAGGTTGCCGCCCTTTACGAAACCGTGGTGGAGGCGGGTGTGTACCGCGCCAGCAGCATTCGCGTGGCAGAGGCAGCCAAGGTTATCGAGAATACTCAGCGCGACGTGAACATTGCTCTGGTGAACGAGCTGGCCGTCATTTTTAACCTGATGGGTATCGATACCCTGGAAGTGCTGGAAGCCGCCGGCACCAAATGGAACTTTCTGCCGTTCCGCCCCGGTCTGGTTGGCGGTCACTGCATAGGGGTAGACCCGTACTACCTTACCCACAAGGTAAGCACTCTGGGCTACAACCCAGAAATCATTCTGGCCGGCCGTCGCATCAACGACCGCATGGGCAGCTACATTGCCCAGCAAACCGTCAAGCTGATGATCAAGACCGGTCGCATGAAGCCCGGTGCCACCGTGCTGGTACTGGGCCTTACATTCAAAGAAAACTGTGCAGATATCCGCAACACCAAAGTGGTAGACATTATCAGTGAACTGAAGGAATACGGCCTTAACGTTGTGGTCTGCGACAGCGTGGCAGAGCCGCATGAGGCCGAAGAAGAATACGGTATTCATCTGACCAAGCTGGAAGACGTAAAGCAAGCCGATGCCGTGATTGCTGCCGTTGCACATACAGAGTTCAAGGCAATGGATATGGTTGCACTAAATAAGATCACTGGTGCCAATACGCCATTTATGGATGTGAAGTCGATATTTAGCCGAAAATTAGTAGAAGCTTCGGGGTTTGTGGTTTGGCGACTGTAACTCAACTGCGGGATGGCGCAGCAGAAAAAAACAAAATTATTTGGCCTGTAATCATTGGGCTTTTCTATGTGTTTAGCACTGTGCAGATTGCTCCATTTTATTATGGGGGAGATCAGTTGCAGTACAGTATATTCTATGAGTCTGCCGTAGATATGGATTGGGCTGACTCGTATGAGTATTATCAGTCGGTGTTAGGCTCGAAAGAGCCAATATATTTTTTATTGGTTAAGTTGTCGGCTCCATTTTTGGAGAGGGTATATTTTAGCTCGGTTTTAAATGGAATTTTAGCTGGTCTAATTTATTACTATTTTTCTCTTTTTAATGTTGCATTGATTTTTAGATTTATTTTTTCAGTAAATTTTTACTTATTAGTGCTGTTGTTTGCGGCTGAAAGACTAAAGCTTGGGTTTATCTTTTTAAGTTTAGCATTTCTTTGGGGTGATCGCGTCAGGTTGGCGCTACTAGGCATTTCGATATTAGCACATACCCAAATTGGGCTATTAGTGGTTGGTTTCTATCTGGCTAATGCTGTTAG